>CAXTDG010000089.1:5295-11094 GCA_964242675.1 uncultured Chitinophagaceae bacterium | reverse complement strand
ATAATAGTCGGGGTTGGCCTTTCTGTTCGTTTTGTAAGAATCGCCCTTCTTGTTGGTAATAACAATATCGAAAGCATTCTTTTGTGCTTCGTTCTCTACGTGGTAATTCAGTTCTTTCGTATCGCCACCCCATACAACGGTCCACTCGTCTTTAAAAGGCAATACCAGTTTGGTAGTGTTTCTGGCAGGCTTACGCTGACTATCATCTTTAAAAGGTTTAAACAAAAGCCCTTCTATTTTTTGATTGCTATCAATAGAAATACTAAGGGTAAACAGGCCTCTTTCGAAGGTAGACTTGTAGGAAGCGTAACCCTTGCTAAAGAGTATAAAAGCTCTTTGGGTAATGTTACCAGCCTGTTGCTTTAGTCCGGTAAAGAATGCCTTTGTTTTTTCAATGGGTAATGCTGCCTGCATAGAAGGCGAAAAGCTATTGAACACAGCATTGTAGTTGCCGGTATTATAGTCCTTTTCAAACTTGTCTGTAATGGTTTTGTACGAAATACTTTCCATTTGTTGTGCAGGTACACATACGGTACATAAAATGCATAAAAAGAGTAGTAGAACTGTCTTCATACGAAAAGATTAAAAGCTATAGGTGAAAGAAAATGAGCGGCTAAAAAAGCATTCAATTATCACAGATGCTTTGTGATCATTATCCGATGCCTAATGCTGCCATTCATATTGGTTTTAACACCTCTTTAGTATGGCCACTGCTGTGTTGAAAACACGAATCGGGACTGAAATACACCAGCCATTTTAAGAAGGCAAATTGGCGGCTTGTCTTAATTTCTGCTCCCGCTTTTTGGAACATTTCGAAAAACCGTGTTGCTTGAAAGAAAAACCTATAAACAAAATATTATAGCTTTCTCAGGAACTCATTTTTAAACACCCTTCCAATGGGCAATAATGTAGTTCCGATGGTAACTTGCTCGGATGTGTAGTGAGTGATTTTAGGTAGCGACACAATAAACGATTTATGAATTCTTGCAAATTTATGTTCGGGTAGTTTTTGTTCCATGTAGCTCAGTCGTTCGCTGGCAACATACATTTTTGTGCCCGTATGCACTTTCACATAATCCTTTAATCCTTCGATATAAAGAATATCTTGTAGAAACACTTTCGTTTGCTCTCTTCCCGTTTTTAGAAACAAGTATGCATTGGCAAAATTATCAACGACCGGCGGTTTTTCTGCCAAGCTATTGTGATAGTGATTGAATTTAGAAATTGCCTTCATAAACCGCTCACCAGTTACCGGTTTTACCAGATAGTCAAATGCATCCAGCTCAAACGCCTCAACAGCATATTCCCGGTAAGCCGTGGTGAAAATTATTTTGGGAGCTGCCTGTAGTGATTTCATGAACGTAAGCCCTGAGATTTTAGGCATTTGAATATCCAGAAATATCAGATCAACTACATTTTTTTGAAGGAAGGCAAATGCATCAACTGCATTCTCAAAAGATGCCAGCAGCGAAAAATTTGTAAGGCTCGATAGATGAAGCTGGATCAGTTCTCTTGCAGGCTGCTCATCATCAACAATAATGCATTTAATCATTTGGCAATTTTATTTTTAGCACTACCAGAAATGTATATCGCTCCTGCAACGTTGTAAATTGGTGCTGATCGGGGTATATCAGTTGGAGCCGTCTTTCTACATTTTTTAAACCAAGTCCTCCTTTTTCCATTGTCTGTTTTTCTGTTTCATTTTCAACACTGTTTTCAATTTTAATTACTAATTGATGGTCCTGTTTAGAAATGTCTATTCGCAACCAGCTTTTATCTATAGCAGCCGCAATGCCGTGTTTAAAACTGTTCTCAACGAGAGGCAGCAGCAGCAAGGGCGCTATTGTAATTCCGTCAATAGCCTCGTATATATTCATAGCAACATCCAGTTTCTCTCCGTAGCGGTTTTGTTGTAGCTCTATATAGCTTTTTATATAATCAAGTTCGGATGTCAGCGGAACGAAATGCTGTTTGGCATTATACAAATTATAGTGCAAGAAAGAGGATAGATGAGAGATGAGTTTTGCCGTATCGGGGCTCGTTTTCAGCGCTGTTGAATAAATATTGTTGAGGGCGTTAAAAATAAAATGTGGCTGTACTTGTTGTTTTAATAACTCCAGTTCTGCTATTGTTTTTTCCTGCATTAACGCCTGTACCTGTTGGCGCTGCTCATACCATTTCTCAACAAAATAAAATAACGAATACACGCCAACAATAAGATAAGCATTTACCAATTCTACAATTAGTTTCCCGAATGAAAAGAAAGGAACCTGCAAAGCA
Source organism: uncultured Chitinophagaceae bacterium (assembly GCA_964242675.1). GTDB lineage: Bacteria > Bacteroidota > Bacteroidia > Chitinophagales > Chitinophagaceae > JAZKFT01. Next base: position 8,814 of record CAXTDG010000089.1, on the reverse strand, counting down.
AAAGGAAAGAACCTTGGATAAATAAAATAATAGTTTACACATCTTCTTACCAGTATTAGCCCGACAGATATCAGTATTTGAGAAGCCCAAAATTTCCATGCTGGCCATGTGTCGTAATATCTTTTCAACAATACATGAACCGTGATGTAGGAAATGAGAAAAGCCAATGGAAGCGCTAAGCAAGCATTTATAAAATAGCTGCTGTAATCTCCGGAAAGGGCAGCCAATCCGAACCATTCATACAAAAAATACAGTAGCCAAAAAACTACATTGAACCGTAAAGGCAAACTTCTCTGTTGCATAATTTATATACAGAACAAACTTACAATTAGTAATGGCTGTATCAATCGGCTACCCTGCAAACCAGTTCCGCCTATTAGACCAACTGCGCCGATTTTCGACAAACAGCGATTGTCGAAATCATTCGTTGCTTGCAGAAAAGAACTCAGGAACAAGCATATCAAAAATAGTTTTGAAGATATTATTTACCGATGGTGATGTATGCATTAAAAGCAGCAGGCACTTGTTTCAAATAATAAACTTATGAACTGGTATGTAACCATAGGTCGTATCTTTTTAGGGGTGTGCCTGGCAGGGATAGGTGTTTTGCACCTCTTCTTTCCAGGCATACGGCCCATCCTATTGCCCGACTTAACTAATATACCTACACGCTTGTATTGGATCGTTTATGCTGCGGCTATTTTACTAATAGGTTGCGGTGTTCTCATTTCAATAAATAAAAAAGTAAATACCCTTGCATTGATAGTGGGCATCGCTTTCTTCCTGTTATTTCTATTCGGCCATTTGCCCGCCTATTTATATGCGGTAGATCGGGCAGGGAAATTAAAATATTGGGTTAACCTGAATAAGACACTTGCGTTATCCGGTGGTTTCTTGATACTAGCTTCGCTTCGTATTAATAGAGCGAGTGATACAAAGTCTGCTTCTCTTAAAGCCATGTCACTTATTGGCAGAATTTTCTTTGCTATTATGCTATTCCTGTTTGGGTTAGGGCACATGTTAAGTACCACGGCACTCAGCGCCATGGTGCCAGCCTACATTCCATTTGCAGCATTCTGGACGTTTACAGGCGGCATTATACTGATAGGTGCTGCCATCAGTTTTGTTATAAAATGGCAGATGAAAAAAATGGCTTTAATACTTGCCGCTACCTTATTTATTTGGTTGATAACACTGCATCTTTATTATGCCATTCGTTTTCCACTTTGGCAGGAAGGTGAAAACTTTATTGGCTTACTTACCTGCTTAGCTTTTTGTGGCACAGCCTTACTCATATCACAAAGTTCAAAAGAGGTTTCAGCCGCCACTGCAAAAGAGTAAGTACATGCCACCAACACATCATATTCATCCCATTTAATTGTAATTATTTTCAGCAGATGAAGCGTATAAACAGTATAGATATTACTCGTGGTATTGTAATGATTATTATGGCGCTAGACCATACAAGAGATTTGTTGCATACCACTTCCCTTACGCAACAACCAACTGATTTAAGCACAACAACTCCTATTCTGTTTTTCACTCGTTTTATTACGCATCTCTGTGCACCTTCTTTCGTTTTTTTAGCAGGCGTTTCCGCATTTATTTCCTGTCAAAAGCAAAATAATGTTGTTGTCAACAGAAACTTTTTGCTATCCAGAGGCCTTGCATTACTCATCATGGAGTTTACTCTTGTCAACTTCTCCATGTTTTTTGATCTACACTTTCAAATATTCTTATTTGAAGTCATTGCTACCATAGGCTTTGGATTCATCATCCTTGGATTGATGCTGAAACTGTCGCCTAAAGTAATTGGGCTGTTCGGGTTATTGATATTCTGTTTTCATGATCTTACACCATTCATACCTTTCTCAAAAGACTCTCTGTTGCAAAAAGTGGCGATGTCTTTGTTCCTGCCTGCCGCCTTTCCATTAGGCGGGGGAAGGCTATTTATTATGAGCTATACGCCTGTGCCCTGGCTGGGTATATTGCTGTTAGGTTTTTCAATGGGTAAAGTATTTTTATTACCCCAGGCGCAGAAGCGGAAATATTTTTTAACGATCGGAATAGGTTCAATAGCGCTGTTTTTTGCATTCAGGCTATTCAATAGATATGGCGACCTCCCGTGGACAACACAAAGGAGTGAAGTATTCACCCTTTTATCATTCTTCAATGTCAGTAAATACCCGCCTTCTCTACAGTTTAGTTTGTTGATGTTAGGTGGTATGTTCCTCATTTTATATGCGGTTGAAGGAGTTAAAAACAGGTTTACGGATATCGTATCCGTGTATGGTAAAGTGCCCTTCTTTTACTTCGTTGTGCATTGGTATATCATACACAGCTTCCTGTTTATCATTGTTTTTCTACAGGGCTACCACTTTTCTGATCTGGTGTTCGGATTCAATTTTGGCCGGCCGAAAGGCCCAAGCGGAGTGAACTTATTATGGGTTTATGTCGCATGGCTCTGTGTGGTTGGTGTCATGTATCCGCTGTGCAAATGGTATGGCAGATACAAACACAATAATAGCAGCAATAAATGGCTTCGCTATCTATAAATGCCGCTTCGATAGTATTCAACTATAGGTCGTATTCAGCCACTAATATTGCCGCATTTACACAGCAACGACGTCCGATTTGCATTTCATCTTTGTATGGTCAACGAAATCGAAATAATGCCGCATAACAATTTCAACAACACTATAAATTAAAAGAAGATGAGAAAGATTATCGTTCTATCGTTCATTACATTAGATGGCGTATTGCAGGCACCCGGCGGGCCAGAGGAAGATGCATCCAGTGATTTCAAATGGGGTGGCTGGGTGGCTCCATATTTTACCGAAGCCGATGAAGCGGCCGGGGAAATGATGGCAAAACAAATGAAGCCTGCCGACCTGCTGTTAGGCAGAAAAACGTTTGACATCTTTGGTGCCTACTGGCGGCAACATGCCGATATGTGGCCAGGCATTAATAATGTTACCAAATATGTGATGAGCAATACGCTGGACAAATCAGACTGGCAAAATTCAGTCTTTCTAAATAACGTTGAGGATATTAAAAAACTCAAAAATTCTGAAGGCTCCGACATCCAGGTTCATGGTAGTGGCAACCTGATCCAAACGCTGCTGCAACATGATCTGGTAGATGAGCTATGGCTCAAAACTTTCCCCATTACGTTAGGCACCGGTAAGCGTTTGTTTGAGGGCGGCACCACTGCTGCGGCCTTTGCACTAACAGATAGTTTGGTTACACCCAACGGCGTCATCTTCGCCAATTACAAGCGAGCTGGTGACGTAAAAACGGGCACCGTTGGATTGTAAGGAGAAACGGAAAATAACTTTCACATAAAAAACGTGAACCGTTATTAAAAGTATTATGACCAGCTGGGTTTGTAGGCAGAGCATCAATAGTCATTTCGCTGTTTTGCTGTAGTACCAATCTTAATTCGCTTCTTCCCAAATCAGGGCAAAAAAAAGACTGCCTCATTCGTTCTGAGGCAGTCTTTTTATGATGAATGAGTGC
>CAXTDG010000089.1:0-5285 GCA_964242675.1 uncultured Chitinophagaceae bacterium | reverse complement strand
GAATTGTATAGGTTCCTGGAGCAGGGTTGGTTGCTAAGCGAACATTTAGCTTGCCATCCGTTACGGGTATCTTTTTACTGAAAATGATTCTTCCGGCCATGTCTGTTATCCGCACTTCCTTGATACTTTTTTCAGTTTCAGAAAGTACAATGATGAAACTTGACTTCACCGGATTCGGATAAACGGTCCAGTCTTTAGATTTCGAATCAATAGTCACAACCTGAATGCCTAACTGATTCGTTTTTCCATCTTTATCTACCTGTGTTAAGCGGTAGTAATTTTCTCCTTTCACTGGTGTCAGATCGGTGAAGTCATAACTCAAGTTTTGAGCACTACTGCCGTTTAGTTGGGCTTTTACAGTACCTAAATAGCTGAACGATTTTCCATCACTGCTTCTTTCCAGTAGATAATGGTCATTGTTATGTTCCAATGCTACTTTCCAATTCAGTAAAACGGTTTTGTTGCTTTGCAAAGAAGCTTTGAAACGGATGAGTTGAACGGGCAAAGTGATTGGACTTTCCCAAACAACAGTAAGACTGCGGAACAGGTGCTGATTTTTAGAGGATTCAGACCCGATGTCGAATATGCCAAAGCCACCATAAGTGTTGGGGGTCATTGTGGCCTGCATATCAACCACTTCCTGAGAAGGGTGCCCCGGCCACTCTGAAATGGCAGAGGGTGCCTGCGGCGTAGTTGATTCTACGTGGGCTGTAAGTTTGCCGGTTGCGTTATCTGCAGTAAGGGTAATAAGGCAATCACTAATCATAGCCGATGACCAAACTGGAGGGCATACTGGCACAACCGTACCATCTGCTTTATATTCTACCAGATAGAACATAACAGATTTTCCACCCTGTGAAATACGCAGCATACGCAAGGCATAGCCCCGCTGCAATTGCAGGTCGTATTTAATGAGCACATCAAGGTACTGCCCTGCGGAACCAAAGCCCTGCCCAGCCGTTTTTTCGGGGTTCAGGTTCATTTTTATCTGCATGTAGTCAGACGTCTTTGTAGGGGTGTAAAAGATGTGGGCTCCTTTTCTGTTCATAAACAGCCCGTACTTGTACACTTCATCCGTTGATGCTGCGCCGTCAAGCCCGGCATCGGTAAACGTCCAGCCACTTACGGTTGTAGAGGTAGCAAATGGGGCTATTAACGCCTCCGTGCCTTCCTGATAGCCGCTCTTCCTCCAGTCGGTGAGTTGTATGGTGGTTGGGCTTATATTTTGCACAGTCCAGTAGCCGGGTTTTATGACGGTAGAATATTCAATGGGCAGGTTGCGGAAGTCGGTCTGAATTTTAAACGGCAGCGTAATGTTGCTGCTGGCAATTTTCGTATTGTAAATAAGACGTACAGGTGCACCCACAGCCGAAACATTGTGTTTAGGTTTAATTTCAACGCCAATGTATTTCCCGCTGTCGCCGGGTTCCAGTTTATAAAAGCGCTCAGGTATATTAAGGCGGGAAACGGAAACAGTTGTGGAGGTGTTCCAGTTGCTGCTATCCAGTCTGTACCAGGTTATCAAAGACTGGTCGATGAGTGCGGTATCTGGCAGGTTCAGGCTGTAACTAAGGCCAATTTGGCCGTTGGCAGGAGGAATAAATGCCGGCGAGCTATTAAAACCTGGTGCACTCATTTGCATGGGAGTTACCGTAATAAGCGAAGCACCTTGCAATCCAATGGCACTGGTGGCGGTAATTATCACATTGAATGGAGCGTAGGTTGTATTTGTACCTTTTACAAGGCAGGTTTTGCCATCGGCAGAAGGCGTTAGAGTCATGTTGGGGGTATATTGGGTATAGCCAGGAGCAATAGCCCAAACAACGGCTCCGGCATTGGCCAGCGAAAGCGTAGTTGAGCCTGCAACGGCATAGGCAAGGGACACACTGCCCGTTCCCGTTTCAATTGACCGGGTGTTAGGGCTTATTGTAAGCGCCGTTGGAATATTATCTGCTCCGGCCCCCTCTATCGTAGTCTTCACGCCAAGTGGGTCCCAGTTATCTGTACCACGCAACAGGTTATAGGTGTTGTAAACGGTAGCTCCGCCGGAGGTAATTTTATATGCTTTCAGGGCATCTTTACCTGTTATATCTACAGCAAGGCCAGGCACTTCGCCACTCATGTTAATAGCTGCACCATTGAGCGTAACGTTCGACTGGTAGGCACGCAGGTATTTGGGCGGCACCTTCGTCCATTCCACCGGCTTATTTACCGGGCTTCCGCTATCGTTGGTGCAAGTAAATGCACCGTCGATATTGGTACCTGATGATTGCCCTTTAGATAGATACTGCACACTGGATTCGTTGGTGCTGTGCGATCGGAATACGCTATTGAGCAATGCTGAACCATTGATAGAACCAAAAGGAAACGAGCCGTAAAAATCAAAATTACTATTGAGGTAAACGCCTTTTACCAATGAGTCGTCCGTCGACTCAAAATGACAGTTGGTGTAAAGCGTACGACTGCCTGCCGGAGGCGTTAGATTAAGACGGGATACGAATGCACAGCTATCTGCCCACACTTTTCCGGTGATGGATGAAAAGCCAAATAGTTGCGCCTGAACGCCGTTGTTGGTTCGCCGCATCCGGTTGAATGTGGGTTTCAGCGGATAAACAAGGTCAACGGAACAGTAATTGGCGTACGTGATGTTCTTGGTAAAAAAACCGTTCGCTTTAAAATTGAAAACATTCCAGTTGCCATCCGAACCATTCGACTGGCCCCGGTTGCCACAGATAACCACATTCACGTAGTTTTTGGTAAGTCCAATAAATTCTATATACGTAACGTCTAACTCTGCACCATTCAGCCCATGCCGGTTTTTTTCGCCGGAAGAAGTCGAAACAATAGGGTCATCGGGGTTATCTGTCCAGTAAACCCACGGAGCAAAATAAACCTTAACGGGGTTAGCCTCGGTGCCGGCCAATCTATTAGTGGAGTCATTTACATAAGGCCGAAGGGCTTTCACGTTTACCTTGTCGTCATCTACTTCATTAAAAACATATGTATAGCTGTTTGCGGTAGTGGTAGACAGGCTGCCATCAACATACAGGGCATTAGGCCCGAGGTCAATTCTTTGCCCGTTGTACACAATATAGTTACCATAAAACTTCACCGGGTCGCTTGGGTCGAGCGGTTGATTGATATATGGCTGAGCAGAAACCCAATTAGAAGCAACAGACAGTAACACCATGAGCAGTGTAGACTGAAAGGTGTACCGCCGGAAAATGGAAGTGAAAGCTGTCCGTTTTTGTAGCAACGGAATGCTAAGGACAGAGCAAACGGTTAACTCCCCATTAATTACTGAGTTGATTTTTTTCATATGGCGCTTTTACTTAAAAATCTAAATTAAAGATTTTCTTTCTATAAAGAATCTGTAATCGTACCGTGTGTCAGTCTAATTTAGAAAGGAGTAGTTCCTTATTCAAGAATCGGAATGGTCGGGCGGCCACAACGTTGATTACAGAGGGGCAATTTGCTGTACAGCTAATTCGTTGAGACAATACAAGCGTTCGAAAGATTTTAAAGCCTTGAAAGGCAATGTAATTAAAGATTTAACAGCCGTTTTCAATTGCCACGCCTTTTAAGGCGTGGTTGCTGGTTATTCCACTTTTTACTGGCTTTAGCCCAACTGGCTCAAGGGTTATTTCAGCTAAAGCCGATACATTGATTTTGCTATTATCCACGCCTTGAAAAGCGTGGCAATTGACGCTATACTTAATGATACTGCCTTACAGAACTATAAAAATTTCTTCCGAACGCCTGTGGTGAAAACATGAATTAGGGTGGAAATGACAAACACTTTACCGGAACTGAGGAAGTACTATTCAAATTATTTATATTTCTACAAATAGCAATGGTTGTAGTACATGCAACTGTACAATCATTCCTGCATGTAGAACACGTAGTAGGGCAGGAGCCAATACAGACGCTTACATTGCAATGCTTTTGAAACTTATCTTCCCGCAAAAGAATATTCAGCATGAATTGGCACAGCATCCAAACAGGCATTGTATCTCTTCTACTGCTATTGAGTAGCACCCTACCCGCACAACCTGACTGGAAGCAGCTTGACCCTGAAAATGCAGTGAGTAAAGACTCCATCAGCAAAAAAGGATTCACCCTTATATTTCTCAACAATTCGCCTGCCTTCGATAGTGGGGTAGGCAAGCGGTTGATAGATGTTTTTTATACTGTTTATCCCAAAGAAGCAAAGCTTTATAATAAGCACACCTTGAAGAAGGTGTACTTCGTTATGGACACTGCTTACAAAGGCGTAGCGGCAACATCAGATGGTATTGTGCGGTTCAACCCGGAGTGGTTTAAGAAACACCCCAACGATATAGATGTAGTAACGCATGAGGTAATGCACATTGTGCAGGCTTACCCGGATGGTGCCGGGCCAGGCTGGCTTACAGAAGGCATTGCCGACTACGTACGATACACACTAGGCGTAGATAATGCGGGTGCCGGATGGAGCCTGCCTGACTACAAGGCTACTCAGCACTATACAAACGCTTATCGGGTAACAGCCCGGTTTTTAGTGTGGGTGCAAAATAATTACGGTAAAAAAATAGTGCAAAAACTGGATGCTGCCATGCGGTCTAAAACGTATACCGCAGCTATCTGGGGAAAACTATCCGGCAAAACGCTGGATGAACTTTGGAATGCCTATTTGCTCAATCCGGTTATCTGATCCAACTACTGGTTCGATGCAGGAATACACGATACTACTTTGAGTGGTTAACGGTGTAACGTTTACGATTTTTATCTGAACACACATAATTATGGACAGGAAAATGATAGATGCAGATACCTGCAAAAAAAGCATTACGGAAGTGAAGGATGCCTTGTATGTATTGAATGGAAAATGGAAGTTGCCATTAATTATTTCATTACAGGAAGGCCCCAAACGGTTTAATCAAATACTGCGGGATTTGGGAGAGATTACACCTAAAGTGCTTTCGAAAGAATTGAAGGAGCTGGAAGCAAATGAATTTGTAACAAGAACAACAGTGAATACCGTTCCTGTTTCAGTCATCTACGAGCTTACTGACTATAGCATGCGCCTGGATGATGTTATTGAATCACTTAGAGTTTTTGGAGAACAACACCGAAACAAAATCATGGGTAAGAGCCGCAAGCCAGAAGCCAAATTGTAGTCTAAGAAAAAGTGTTGGAAAGAGTAGCAAATGAATTGGTGCCTTTTAATGCGTGTTAAAAAAAATGTGTCCTGATGGGGCATTACTGCCTGCATCAGGACACATGATTGTAATAAAGAAATATGC
>CAXTDG010000088.1:0-11098 GCA_964242675.1 uncultured Chitinophagaceae bacterium | reverse complement strand
TCGATGCCATTATCAATCATGGACAAATCAGCGGTAGGCTTATAGGCATAGAAACCAAAATGAGCACCCAGGTGCGGGTTTTTATCCCCCTGCGAAATGAACTGCTTGTACGTGGTTTGTTGCGATTCATTCAGCAGTTTACTATGGGTAACGTAACCCGAATAACCATTGTATAAGGCCAGGCCCATCAGGATGAGTATCCCCACCATTAACCCAACGATTTTTGAAGTGCGAAATATCTCCTTTAGTTCTTTATAAAATACAAGTCGAATCATCAGGCGTTTTCTTTTACCAGGTCAATGTAGATTTTAGTAGGTCGGCATGAGACACCTCTCTTGAGAGGAGTTCCTGTTTCAATGCTCCTTGGTGCATGATGCCGATACGGTTGCCCAGGTTCTTGGCCAGCAGCAAGTCATGGGTAGCCATCAGCGTACTTACACCCTGCTCACTTAACCGGGTGATGATTTGCGAGAACTCGTTGCTGGCATGTGGGTCTAAGCCAGAGGTAGGTTCATCCAGGAAAAGGGCTTTTGCTTTCTTTACCAGCGCAATGGCAATTCCCACTTTCTGCCGCATTCCTTTGGAGTAACCAGATACCCTTTTATGGAAAGCGGCACGCTGCAAGCCTGCCGTTTCCATGAAGGTTCCCAGTTCTTCTTTTGCATACTTATACCCCGAAAGACCGCTAAAAAACTCTAGGTTCTCCATACCAGTTAACGTTGGATACAGGTTTACGATTTCGGGAATGTAGGCCACCATATCACGGGTTGCCTGGTTGTTGACGGACACTTCTACCTCGTCAATAAAGGCACTGCCACTACTGGCTGGAATGAAGCCCAGAAACAAATTAATGGTAGTGGATTTGCCCGCCCCGTTTGACCCCAGCAGGCAATAAATGTCGCCAGGACGAATTTCCAGATTTAGCCGGTTGAGAGCGGTGTGGCTACCGTACTGTTTAGTAAGATTGACTGCTTTAAGCATAGAGAAAGAAAAAAGAATTGAAACGGTTACAACTGTTGACACTACAAATCATAAGAAAGAGACAGGCGGAAATTGCGGGGTGCATTGGGAACCCAGTAGTATAACCCACTGCGATACCAGGGCGTAGCAATGCTGTTTCGGTTGGTGATGTTGTTCAATAAAAAGTTTACTCCGATGTGTTTGTACCGCCAGTTTACACCGCCATCCAGCCGGAAATAAGCTGGTACGTCATGTGGCGTTGCAGTGGTATAGCGTTCGCCCCTTCCGCCCATATACTGGTACCCCGCTGACAGGCCAACACCTCTAAACGTTTTTACCGGCAGGGTGTACGTAAGCCAGGTGTTCTGAATGTTTTTTACATACATGGGCGTTCTGGCACCTACCAGCGTTTTGGTTATGCTTTCCGTTACCTTACTGTCGTTGTAAGCATAGTTGATGATGATGTTCAGTCCTTTTGCTACCTCTCCCTTAATGTCAATGTCTACACCTTTTGACTGGCTGGTACCAATCTGGGTACGGTAGGTGGTAGAGGGAATGGCTTCTGACACATCCCGGCGTTTGATGCTGTACACGGCCACCGTAGTGTTCCATCTGCCCTTCATCCAATCCTTTTTAATACCTGCTTCCCACAGATGGCCCCGCAATGGTTTTACCGCATCGCCTGCTGTATAAGTGGTGGTGGTGCCGCTGGTACTGGCGATGCCCTGAACCCCTGTCTGTGGCTGGAAGGTGTTATCGTATAATCCATAGATAGTAAAGTCTTTTACCGGAGAGTAGCTTAATCCGATTCTGGGTGTAAAAGCATCATCTTTGGTGCTGGTAATGGCACCCGAAACGCTGTTGTCCGTTTTCAGGTGCGTGGCCCGCAAACCTGCCGTTAGCCGAATCCTGTCGTTCCAGAACAACAATTCATCCAGTGCATATACTGATACATAATTTGCCGTCTGCTGCGTGTTACCATTTTTTACCCCACCCGGTGTGCTGTAGTTGGGTACGCTGGCACCATACATTGGGTTGTTGATGTCCAGCGGGTAATATACTAAGCTGCCGGTGCTTGTTTTATTGTACTCCACGTAGCTGTCACCATAAAACTTTTTCTGGTTGATGTCCACGCCGCCTAAAAAACTATGCTTCACGGCACCGGTAGTAAAACTGCCATTTACAAATGCCTGTTGGGAGTAGACAATGTATCGGGTGAGGTCGTATTTGGGATTACGGAGCAGTATATTCGGGTTAGTTGCATTTACACCGGTTACCCACATATAAGTGCCTTTGCTATCATTCTGTAAGTAAGAAACTCTTGCCGTAACCGACCAGTTTTTGCTCAGTTGGTTATTGTAGGTAAGGAAGCCATTCTGGTCAGTCGGTTTGTATGGGGTAAGGCTGGTTTCATGAATAGAAAAGTCCCTGGGTAGTGAGGAAAAACCATTTGGTGTCATGATAATAGGGCTTTGCATGGCGTACTCAAACTTCTGATAGATGAACTCTGCCGATACATAACTATGACTGTTGACCATGTATTTGAGTACAGGCGCAATAATGAACCGGTCGTTAAAGTCAAACTTCACAAACGATTTACTTTTCATCCCCATCACATTCAGCCTATACTGGAACTTCTTCCCTTTATCAAAACTGCCATCAAGGTCGGCAGCCAGACGGTAAAAATCATAGCTGCCCACCATAGCGGTGGCACTGTAATGATTGTTGCCAGTGGGTTGTTTGGTCAGCACGTTGAAGGAGCCTGCCGGGTCGCCAATGTTGTTCATGAAAAGGGATGGCCCTTTGATGAACTCCACCCGGTCAATGACGGCAGCATCATCCGGTACGGGGCCACGATAGAGCGGGGTTAAATCCATTCCATTACGCAGGGCAGAAATCTGCCCTCCCCGCATGAAAATGTTGGGGCCTAAATTATTCGACACTTCCTGCCGAACGATACCGCTCACGTTGCGGGTAATGGCATCGGTGGTATTGAACGCTGCCTGGTCTCGAATGACATCTGCATTGACTGTTTGAATGTTTTGAGATAACTGTATGAGGGGTGTTTTTATCCGCGAGGCACTGGAAACCGTAGTGGTGGTGTACTTACGGTAGTACCGCCCGGTGATGATGACATCATCCAAATTATGCTTGGTGGTATCAGTGGTAGCAGTTTGTGCAAAGGCAAAAACACAGCTATAGCAAGCTGTAATCAGCAGTAAATATGTTCTCATTGTAAGTTCTTTGGAAGTAAAAGGAATTAAAACGTACCTGGACACGTTTCCCCTATATACACCTGTCTATAACTTTGCAGCAATGCAAAATCTCTATTGAGCGGTTTGGTATATTCGTTCACATACAGGCTGTAGCAGCGAAGAAAAGCATCGGTGAAGGGTATGAATTGATATATGCCATAAGGTTGCTATCTCGATGAAAGCAGGCACAACCTTTACCCATTGCGTTGAGCAATAGGTAAAGCGTAACAATCCATATTTTGTTTATGCCCGTGGAGGGGGGAGCTGAATCGCTAAAGAAACAACGGGAAAAAAGTAGTCGGGAGAATGACTACTATGCACCAGTAGTTGGTGGCTAAGGTGTAAATCTAACTGCAAGGAAACAGCCAGGTGTAAAGGCACATCATCGTATAATTTTACCGTGCAGGAGTTGGTTGGAGCGTCTTTATGGGCCAGGTCGCCAACTTCTTTCGTTACATGGGTACTCCCACCATCTTTATGTACGGTAGCTAAATGCTGATGCTCGAAGAAAGTATGGGCAATGGCATCCTGCAATAGCGGCATCACCGGTTTACACAGGGCAAACAGGTAAATCAGCAGTAAGTAGTATGCAGCAGGACTTTTCAAATGGTATCAGCAGGGATAGGTAGTGTCCAGTTCATTTATACGCAGTTGAAGGGGTTTCAGTTTTCAAATAGTACACCTTGAACGGCTTACATAAACTGGTGTAAAGTAGGTACAAACGGACACATCTAACACGTTTTGCGGTAAATAACAGCTTTGTATCGTTAAAGTAGTTCTTGCCGGGAATACTTTATACAAAGCAATCAGTAAGCAGGTGCGACAGTCCATAAATGTCAGCGTTGTCGATATTGATTCTTTCATTTCTTATTTTTCGTTGCCTGTTCTTGTAAAAATGCTTCTTTACAGCTTCTGGAGCAGAAACCATAAACTTTACCTTGATAGTGAGCCGTGTCTTCAACACCCATGCTTAGGGGCATGTGGCAGTACTCATCTCTGTTACTGGCAAACTGTGCACCGGTAAACTTTTTCTCCGGGTGCAGGACGGCTTTCATACCATCGTCATATAAAGCCCGCATTCCTTCTACCGTTGCTTTGTCGCTGTTGTTTTCACTGCCACCCTTGAAAGGTGGCTGCGGGTCATATTCCAAATCGAGCATGGCCGTTTTGGTGTACTGTTCACCAGCAATTTCGTTTATCAAAGCAAGGCTCAAATCAATTCCTGCTGAAACACCCGCCCCCGTCCAGTACTTGCCGCTATGCGTATATCGTACATTCTGCACCTTGGCACCATACTCTTCAGCCAACCGCTTTTTGCCGTACCAATGGGTGGTAGCTTTTTTATCTTTTAGCAACCCTGCTGCCCCCAATACCCAGGCACCCGTGCATACGCTGGTAGTATAGATAGATGCACTGTCAATTTTCCTTATCCAGCGGAGTAATGTGGTGTCGTTTGCTTCCCGATATGTTTGGGTCAACCCTCCGGGGATTAGCAAAATGTCGAGGTGCTTTACCTCGTCAATGGTAGTATCTACCTGCACCTTCAGCCCGCCACCATCTTCTATGATGCCTCTTTGTTTGGCAATAAAAAACACTTTGCTATCCATCAGGTGCGTAAATACAGAGTATGGCCCCAGTGCATCCAGTGATGAATAACCATCGTATAAGTAAATGCCTATCGTTTTGATGGGTACTTTAGGCGTTGGAAAAAGCTGCGCCATCGTTGCAGGTGGAGTAGCTGATTGTTCAATAACCTTCGTTTTCGTTTTGCAGGATGCTATTACCAGGATACACATCCATGCCATTATCCATTTCTTCATGTTCATTCTTTTTTGTTGTATTAAAATCTGCCAGTTAGGGTAACGCCCCACATCCTTGGGCTACTCAGTAAGTAAGAACCATAGCCCCAGGAGATGTAACGGGCATCGTTGATGTTTCTTCCCCAAACAGCTACCTCGAAGTTTTTGGCAGTAATACCTGCCCTGGGGTTCATTAAACCATACCCTTCCTGGCTTTCCGTATTGGTGAAATTCAGGTAGTACCTACCAATATAGCGGTACTCGAACCGTGCAAACGCCGACAACTGCTGATTGTTTTTGGCAAACAGGTAGTTGTATTGTGCTGCTACCATGCTGGAAAACTGCGGATTGTTGATGGGATGATTGTTCCTATAGTTTTGGGTAGCCGTTGAAGCAGCATCGTACAAATCCAACTTACTGTACCGGGCATCTGACCAGGCGGCGTTCCATTCCAACGATAGGTTTTTGATGGGAATAGCAGCCACTTCTGTTTCTATTCCAAGGTTGTTCATGTCGCCCACGTTCAGCATCAGGTAGTTCGTGCCATCTATACTGGTGCCCACCTGCTGGTCTCTCTGTTGCAGGTAGAAAGCGGTTAGATTCAGTTTGAGCCTGTCCCTGAAAAAATTATTTTTAATTGCAGCCTCGTAGTTATCTGACCTTTCAGGGGCGTACACCCGGTTACTTATACTGACTGCTCCAACATTGAAGCCACCCACCCGGAAGCCTTTCGCATAGGAAGCATATACCAGCGAGTTATTAGTGAGCTTATAGCTTAACGTCAGCTTCGGCGTAAAAGCATGAAACGTTTTGGTATCAGTTTCTATCGGGGTAAGGGGTGTAATCACACCATCTTTTTCGTAATCGTTGCTCTCCGTCCTTTTCTTTCTTTCTACATCGTAGCGGGTGCCAGCGGTAATATACAGTCTGGGTGTCAGACTGTAAGTAGCTTGCCCGAAGAAAGCTACCCCACTGTTGTTTCGTACACCATTAGTAATGGTACTGAAGGGTACCTGTGCAGTGCTGTCCAATAGTTTGTAATCTTCCTCGTAGTAGGTAATAAAGTCGGTCTTGGTCTTATCCAAAAACAAAAAGGAACCGGCTGTCCATTTCCACCTGCCTGCATTGGCCGGGGAAGACAAACGAAACTCTTGGGTAAGTTGCCGGGAACGGGTAGCATTGCTGCCGCTTATTAATCTTAGTGCAGTAAAGTCATAATCAAAACGCCCCGGAAACCAAACGTGGTAGTCAATACCTGCGGTAATGGAGGTAAAATTGAAATGCGGGCCAAAATAGCTGACGGCAACTGATACATTGGTATTACTTCTTCTTTCTGTATTGTCCCAGGTGCCAAATGCCTGGTACGGATGGTTGCGGGCCGCACTGTCGCTGCTGGCCCAGGGGTAAGCCCCTTTATCCTGATTCGTTTCAGTTTTGGTATTCACCGTTAACTGCCACCGGTTGCTTACTATGTATTTCAGATTCCCGTTGATATTAAACGCCTTATGGTTGTCAAAATGGTCTGTATGTAGGGTAGGATTGCTATACAAGCTACCACGGCCATTGTATTGCGCTGCTATGTTGAGGAAGAGCTTGTCTTTTACTAAAGGCGTATTGAAACTAACTGTGTATCGCTGCTGTCTGTAATTGCCTAAGTCAACAGAAGCGTAGCCGCTGGTGGTGTTGGTTGGTTTCTTGGTAAGAATGTTCACAACACCGCTAAAGGCATTTCTTCCATATAGGGTGCCTTGTGGCCCTCGCAGTATTTCGATGCGTTCGATGTTGTTGAAGTTGATGGGTGCAGAATAGTAATCGAACTGGTACACGCCATCCACGTAAGTAGCTACCGATTGCTCATTGGTGAAACCCATCGTTCCCCGGATATTGAAAAAATTAGAACCGGCACTGTTACCATGCTCCAATACAAAAACGCTGGGTGCCAGTGCCGTCAGGTCGGCAATCGTCCAGGCTCTATACTCGTTCAGCTTTTGTCCGCTCAAGGATGATACGGCTGCCGGGGTTTGCTGTAGCCGGGTTTCTATTTTATCGCTGCTCACCACTACTTCATCCAGTTGCTTTCCCTGTTCTGCCAAGATAATATTGATGACCGTATTACCCTGTGTTACCTGAACGGTTTTCACTTGTACTGCAAACCCAGTGCTGCTGATGCTTAGCTGATAGCTGCCAGGCATAATGTGGTCGAAGGTGAAGTTACCTTCCTTATTTGCAACCGTGGTTTGGTTGGTATTCAAAATGCTGATAGTCGCAGCTTCCACAGGTTGACCATTAGAGGCGGTAACTTTCCCTGTGATAGATTGTGCCTGAACTTGTGCTGTAAGAAGTAGCACAAGCCAGGTGTATAAAAATTGCTTCATTTTATTTAAATTGATTTTCTATGCAATCCAGGCAATGTGAATCTTACCTGGATGAAAAGTGGTATTTACTGTTTTGCAAAGTGTTTGATAAATAGATAAGTATGGTCGTTCAGCGTGTTGAAAGAGGCGGGTTAGACAGCGTTTTAAAGGGGCTGAACAACCAGCTATGGTTCAGCTACAGCAATAGAATAGCATTCACCCAAAGGGAAATAGTTATTCGCAGCCGAATACACCCTACCACAGTAGGTTTCAGCCAGTGCATACGGCTGACCATACAGTGTAAACGTTGTTGTTAAGGGCAATTGGTGAGAGGGTGCTGTAGAGCTTTACCGAAGTAAAGGACATAGCACATCACCAGGTGTTGACCGTAGAACGAACAGTAAAGGCAATAAGATAGTGGCTTAGCAGATACACTAAGCACAACGAGGAAATTGAAACAATCAGCAACAGGGGGGATGTAAAACAGAACGGGGCATTCTGATTTCGTGGCCCATAGACCGGGCTGAAAACGATGCAACAGAGAGTAAGGAAATAAAGCGGTCAGCAGGCGTGAAGGATTGAGCAAAAACAACAACCTCATCCCGGTTCTCTGCTTTACGCTCCGGGTTCTTTTGGTCTTTCTCCGCTTCCTTTTTCAGCTTCTTCATCAACTTACACTGCCCGTTGCAGTGCATTTGAGGCCGTGCCTTGTTCTCACAATCTTTGATGTAGGATTGTGTGTTAAGCTGGTAGTCAAACACCAGCACCGCCCGGTGAAACGTTTGCAGCACAAACGCTAACAATAAGAAACAGGCGATAACTTGTTTGAGCAGAACCGAAATTTTTGCAAATGTAATGGGCTTTTCTTCTCACGAAGAATACATATCAATTGAGATAATTTTATTCAGTTTCAAACGTAATTTTCGATTGGAAACTGAGAATAACTTCAAATAGAAGTGGCCTCATAAAAAAACAAGTATCTGTAGTTTACCCAGAATAAATTTTTGCAACAGTATTGCAAAAATGGGTTATTCACCTACATTTGTCTTCTTGCAAGTCGGCAGCAACATACCATTCCGTAAAACAGTTTCAGCTTTTTTTCTGGTGCTGTTTGTGGCTATTCATGTGGTGAAGGCATTTCACCACCATTCAGAAACTGCTACTACAAAAATTCATTCCGGTGCTTGTATTATAAAGGCTGGTTCTACCTGCGCCGTCTGCGATTATCACTTCATTAAAGATGCTGATGCTGTTACTTCATTCGCTGCTGTTCAGCCGCACTTGACTTATCTCTCGGTTTCTTCTTTTTATCTCCTTCCTTCTACTACATCCATCGGCCTTCCCAGTGCCGACCGTGGCCCGCCTGCTATTGTTTAAAAGTTTTGTGCACCGGTAAGGTATATCCCTTGCCCTTTTCTTCCTTTTAAACATTACTGTTTCATGTTGCGAGCTATTGGTCTCACCAAAAAGTATGGTGAGCACACGGCCCTCAATGGATTAAACCTAATCGTTGAGCAGGGTGAAGTGTTTTGCTTGCTGGGCCAGAATGGAGCCGGTAAAACCACTACCATCAATCTTTTCCTGGGCTTCACCGAAGCCACCTCCGGCACTGCATCCGTCAATGGAATTGCCATCAAGCCTAATGATACAGCTTCCAAAAAGCACATTGCCTACATCCCCGAAGTAGTGATGCTGTATGGCAACCTTTCCGGATTAGAGAACCTGGACTTCTTCAGCCGCTTGGCGGGCAACAAGTACGAAGCAAAAGTGCTGGAAAAATTTCTGATAGCAGTTGGTTTGCAACAGGAAGTATATGGTAAACGGGTGGGCACGTACTCTAAAGGAATGCGGCAGAAGGTAGGCATTGCCATTGCCTTGGCCAAAAACGCCGACGCTATCTTCATGGACGAACCTACCAGCGGGCTGGACCCTAAAGCTACGGCGGAGTTCACCGGCTTATGTAAAAACTTGTCGGCACAGGGCAAAACCCTTTTCATGGCGACGCATGACATCTTTAATGCGGTGAATGTGGGTAGCCGCATCGGCATTATGAAAGCGGGCCACCTGGTGCATACACTGCCGGTGAGCAGTATTACCGCCCAAGGATTGCAACAGCTTTACCTCGAAACCATCTAAGCCGCTTTTCAATCGCTATTTTCTGTATTGTGCTACGTCCAGCCCTAATCTGTGCTGTTGGCTGCTGTACAATGGTTCATGCTTCCTCGTTTTCTTTCATTTAAAACCATACAACATGAAACAACTCCTGTTGGCCATCATTGTGGCCGTAACGGTACTATTTACTGCCTGTAGTGGGGGAAGTAATGATGCCGCCAATAGCCCGGCTCATCAGCAACTGGTAGCTGACCACAAAGCAATGGAAACCAAACACGACGAACTGGAGCAGCAGCATAAAATGCTGGAAGCTGAACACGACTCATTGAGAAAAGTACATGAGGATTATGAGAAGGCCCATCCACAAGCCAAAATGGATAGTGCACACGACGCCATCGAAGCCCGGCATACCGCCCTGTTAAAAGAGCACGAGCAGGTAGTGGAAGACCATCAGGCTTTGGTAAAGAACCATAAAGAACTGGAAGACAATCATGCTAATGGTAAAATAGATGAAGCCACGATGGAAAAGCAACACGCTGAAATGCAAACCGAACACAATAAGTTGGTGGCCCAACATGAGCAACTACTACAGCAGGATAAACAGATGATTGAGGAAGACAAGAAGATGATGCAGGAGCACAAAATGTAAACAGCTTCTCTAACTTCTGTTTTTACAAATTAGGTAATAGAGCTATGGCTATGGCTTTTTAAAATGTTTTTGGGGTTTTGGAAAAGAAACAACCTGGAGTGTAGTTGCACCGAGGGTTGTTTTCTTCTTTTTTCCTTTTGAAACCATTTATGAAATCACATCTACCACTTCTACTACTATGGTGGCCCTTTGCGGCTGCCGCTCAAACCGACACGGCACAGCTATCCGTTCATACAGACTCCGCCCGCCACCACCTGCAAGCTGTAACGGTAAGCAGTGGGGGCGGTAGCGGGGCACTATTGCGGCAGCAACCAGTGAACGTAGCCGTAATAGAGAGTCGTCCTTTTTACAATACCAACCTTACCGGCACCGACTTACTGCGGCAAACCAGCGGCATCAAAGTAAAGCAGTCAGCAGGCTACGGTTCCAACGTGGAATTTTTCATCGACGGCAGTACCGGCAAGCAGGTGAAATACTTTATTGACGGATTGCCGCAGGATAACCTCGGCGAAACGCAAGGACTGAATGTGATTCCGGTGGAGCAGACGGAACGTATTGAAGTGTACAAAGGCATATTACCGGTTGACCTGGGGGCGGATGCTCTTGGTGCCGCCATCAACATCATTACCCGGAGGGAAAGAGAAAATTATATGAATGCTTCGTACGCCATCGGCTCATTCAACACCCATCGACTGAATCTATCAGGCAAAAAGTATTTCGGAAGAAACTTTTTCACTTCCCTACAGGCCAGTGCCGCCTCTACCGATAACAGCTACAAGATTAATTCAGAAATTTTTGATGCCACTGGTAATCCGCACCCAATAACAGCGAAGCGTTTTCATGATGCTTTTAAAAATTATTCCATTCGGGCGGAAGGTGGCTGGCAGGATACCAAGTGGGCCGATGTGATGAGCGTAACTGTGGTAGGCAGCGGCCTGCATCGGCAGTTGCAAAGCAATATTGTGATGA
>CAXTDG010000087.1:0-11116 GCA_964242675.1 uncultured Chitinophagaceae bacterium | reverse complement strand
GCACTGCCAATAATATAGCATTCGGAGGTTATTCCCTTACCGTTGGTCAGTGGGTAAACTCCTTCCGCAACTACAAGCTGGATGGGGTTTGGCAGATTGGTGAAGAAGCAGATGCGGCTGCATTTAATAAAATTCCGGGCGATTTAAAGGTGAACGTTCCGGGCATGACCAAATTAGCAACCGGAGTATATGTAAAAACAGCTGCAAACGGCACCCCGACTTACTATTATGCCAACCTGAGCGAAGCACAAAAATTTAATCCGGCGCTAACTGCTGCCAATAATAAATATGCTTATAGCGCTAATGATTACCAGATTCTGGGGCACAATTCTCCTACCTGGTCGCTTGGGTTTCAGAACCGGTTTCGGTACAAAGGTTTTGATTTGACGATTTACTCTTACATCCGTTGGGGCCAAATGATTAACTACAACATGCTGGGGTGGTATCAGCCAAATGCATTTGCCACCAATGCCAGCCCTTCCAGAACTTTTCCTGAGTATTTTAATTATTGGACACCCACCAATCCATCTAACGATTTTCCGAACCTGAACTATCAATCTACTACTACCACCATATCAGGTTTCTCCGGCCTCACTTATATCGATGGGTCTTTCTTTAAAATAAAAAACATTTCACTGGGCTACACGCTGCCCGCCGGACTGATGAAAAAGTTTGCTATTCAAAAGTTCCGGGTATACGGCACTATTACCAATCCGTTGATTATTGCGAAGAGCCACCTGATAAAACAGTACGACCCGGAAATGAATGGAGAACTGGCCTACCCGCTAACTAAGCAAATAGTAGCCGGTTTGAATCTGACTTTTTAATTGTTAAGCATCAAAACAGTACAAATGAAAATGAACACTATAAAAAAGCTATTATATACAGGCGTATTTAGTACACTCATTACCGTTGGTATACCAGGTTGTACCAAGCTGGATGAATACAATCCTACTTCCCTGTCGGAAGAAAACGTCCTACGGAATTTCAATGGCTGGAAAGCCTATCAGTCCAACTGTTACACCGGACTTTTTGGGTCATTGATTGGGATGGCGTATGGAATTGTATCGGAGGTAGGAACTGATTTATGGACCTTCCCTTATGCCAACCACAACCAGTACAAGGACATCATGGCCTACGAGGAGTTTACCACCAGTTCCAGCCTTCCGGGGAACACCTGGAATTTTGCCTGGGGCTCCATAAGGGACTGTAATAGAACCATTGAGCTTTCTACCAAACTGGTCGACGGCAATGCCAGCGATATTAAAGTGCTAGTGGCAGAAGCCCAGTTTTTAAGGGCTTATTACTATTCCGTAATCGTAGCACAGTTTGGCAGCGTTCCTCTCATCACTGCTGAGGATCCCACCAAAATCCTAACGCCGACTCGTACTCCGGTTCCTCAGATTTATGCTCAGATTGTTGCTGACTTACGGTCTGCTTATCAGAATTTGCCAGTAACGCCCTACGACAACAATCCGCAACGAGTTACTAAAAAATCTGCGTTTGGTTTACTGGCCCGTGTGTATGCACAAGGCGGTGGCGAAGGCCTGAGCGAAGGCGGAAAAACCTACTGGCTACGGGCTAAAGAAGTGGCGGATAGTTTGATCACCGGTATGGGCGGCCCCTATGGTGTTGCGTTGTACGATGATTTTGCAAAGGTGTTTGCCAGTGCCAACAACCGGAACAATACAGAGTCGGTATTTACGGCATATGGACTCAATCCATACGACCCATCCTACGATGCTTTTACCAGCAATGCCAAACCCAATCTTTATCTGCATTACTATCCCAAGCTGGATGATGCTTTTGGAACAGCCGACGTTTTCAAAAGAGGTGTCAATGCTAATACATCAAATGCCTATTATGGTCGCTTAAATCAGCAATTTATTGCCCCAACTAAATACCTGGTGAATTGCTTCAATGCGAAATACGATAAGCGGTGGGAAAACACATTTGTTACTGCATACGCCAATTATTCAGGCGTACAGGCCATTGGAAGTCTGGGTACTGGTGTTCCTACTCCAGCCAATGTTACGTATGCCGCTGCCACCGTTACCCTTACGGCTGCTATGTGTTCTAAGTACGGCATTGATGCTTCGCATGTGGGAGAAAAGATTTACCCTTATGCAGATGTAAACGCCAAAAACGCTTCGCAAAATGCTACCTGGCAGTATATCCCTTCCATCTGGACAAAAGGTGTTTATACAGGTGCTACTGCTGCTTTAACTACTATTCCAAATGCCAATGTGCATCCTTATCCTTTGGCGGCAGATGAAGATCGGTTTTTTGTTTACCTAAGCAAAGACCCACTTACTGCTTTAGAAAAGAAAGCCCGCAGATACGTTACGGTAAATATTGATGATTTGTTTGATGCTGCTGATGCTACAGGTAGCACTTACAAAGCGGTTACTTCAAACAATGGATTAACACCATCGAGCCTTGCCAATCTATTCCCTGCCATGATGAAGTTCAATCACAATTTCGACGGTGGATGGTTGGGTGGAAATTTTCAGCAGAAGCTGGGAAATATTATGGTGATGCGTATGGCTGAGGTGTATTTAATTGCTGCTGAAGCTACATTGAAATCAGGCGGAAGCGGCGGAACTGCTGCACAATACCTGAATACACTACGCCAACGTGCCTGCCGTAATGCTTCAGACTTTAATACGAGCACTGGCATGCAATTGACTACCGCCACTATGGATGATGTGTTTGATGAATATGCCCGTGAACTATGCGGCGAATTCAACCGTTGGGCACTGCTAAAACGCAATAAGGCATTTGAAGCCCGTTTACAACAATATAACAGAACCGCTTCTGTAAATTTTGTTGCTACCAAACATTATAATCGCCCTATTCCATTCAGCTTCCTAAATCAAATTAATAATGCCACTGAATTTGGAACGAATGGTTATTAATGCTTCATTTTAAATAAGAGGGCAACCAGCAATAACTATTTCAAAATCTATTTAGCTACAGAAGTTGGCCGATAGATGTCTTTTGTCCATTAAAACAAACAGCCTGTCGTTGCCGTGAAGGACAAACGGCAGGCTGTTTAATATCAAAAATTATTGACCTAAAAGAAGTAATCGGCAAAATGAAAAAGCAACTTTTAAAGACAGTTATCGCATGCCTGTTTTTATTAAATTTCTACGTAGTTAATGCACAACAAAACGTAGGAAAATATGGCGTGTTTGAGTTGACACTGAAGGGCCAGGATGTAGGCAATCCATTTGTTGATTTAATACTTACAGCTACTTTCCGGCATGGCAGCGAGGTGTTTACACCAGAAGGTTTTTATGATGGAGCAGGTACTTATAAAATTCGCTTTATGCCAGACGCAACCGGCGAATGGAATTATGTAACCAGCAGTAATCATAGCGATTTAAACAACCAAAAAGGTTCCTTCGTCTGCACTAAAACAAGCAGGAACAAAGGCCCGGTAAGAGTAAGCAATACTTACAACTTTGCTTATGCCGATAGCACTCCTTTTTATCCGTTTGGTACTACTATTTATGAGTGGTCTTTTCAACCGGCAGAAACAAAGGCAGAAACGATTGCTACGCTGAAAACATCGCCATTCAATAAGGCACGTATGCTTGCCATTCCACCATACAAAGGGCGGTATGTAGAAGGGCCGGGAAAGCTTACCACTTTTCCATTTGTGGGTACTTCAAAATCCGATTGGGATTTCTCCCGTTTTAACCCTGCTTTTTTCCAGATGCTGGAGCAGGACGTGAAGCACCTGGATGAAATAGGCGTACAAGCCGACCTGATTTTATTTCGGCCTTACGACAAGGGCAAATGGGGCTTTGATATAATGAATGATGAAACCAACCAACGATACATCCGCTACATGGTGGCCCGCTTTGCCGCCTTCGAAAATATTTGGTGGAGCATGGCTAACGAAAATAGTTTTATGAAGCAAATAAGCGATGAAGATTGGGATCGCTATTTTCAGTTGGTAGAGAAGTATGATCCTTACCATCATCTACGCTCCATACACAATGCGGACAGGTTATACGACTACAAAAAACCATGGGTAACACATGTTAGTCTTCAGTACTACAACGCTGTTCGGGAGTTTGGTGTATCACCTCTGCTACGGGATATCTACAAGAAACCAATTGTGCATGATGAAATAAACTATGAAGGTAACATTAGCAGCCGCTGGGGACAATTGACTAGTGAAGAAATGACCCGTCGTTTTTGGATAGCATACATAGGTGGTGCCTATGCCACACATGGTGAAGCATTGGAAACCGCCTGGATATCGGGTGGCGGAAAACTGGTTGGAAAAAGTCCACAACGCATTGCTTTCTTAAAGCAAATTGTAGAGGCTGGCCCTAAAGAAGGATTGCGTCCGCTTGACCAATATTATTTATTAAATGCAGCCGGTAAATACGGCGAATACTACCTGTTTTATTTTAGTAATGATACGCCCAAAGAATGGGTGTTTTCATTGCCCGACGATGAACTGAAAAAAGGTATGAAATTTAAGGTAGATGTGATTGACACCTGGAACATGACCATTACACCAGTACCACAAACATTTGATATAGACAGCATCAGCCGATACAATATTGCCGATAAGAAAAAGAGTATCCTTAAACTACCGGGCAAGCCATATATGGCACTTCGAATTCAACGCATTGATAGTGCTGCTGACAACTCAAAAGAAAAGAAAGTAAAACGAAATGAATTGACTGATGAAGAACAGTAAAATTATATGACCATTGCCTTGAATACACGGTCAATTAAAGAATTTTAGAAGTTGCCCCAGCTTGTGCCCTCACATGCTGGAGATTAGGAGTTAAAAAAGTGGTGAACAAAGCCACTATTTGTTATTGCCATTATACTTTTTCTGCACCGCTTCGTAATAGTTCTTTAATACATCAAATGCCATTTTCTTTTTACCGGTTTCAGAAATCAATCCCTTTCGGTTAAAGAAATCCTGGAAGTAAGGCTGCTGCCGCCGGGGCGAACGAAAGTCGCACAGAATCCAAGGCGTCATGCCCCGCAGGCCGGGCAATTTACCCAGCAGGATGAATTGATTTTTGTACAACGCTGCCTGGTATTCTTCGCTCCAGCGGGTGTTTTCATCGGCATGAAAACCGGCCAGCGCATCGCCGCCAAACTCGGTAATGATAACCGGCTTGTTGTACTTTACCTGGTAAGAGTATCTGGTAATGTTGGATGGCACACCGCCCCAGTACCAGCCTGCATATTCATTGAAACTAGCCAGGTCTATTTTATCGCCAAGGGGGTCATCTACAAAAGATTCTTCGCCTTCCCGATGTACTTCCAGGGCAGCCGCTACTAGCCGGGTATCGTCCAGCAAACGGGCACGGGCTACCAGCTTGTTCATAAAAATATTGCGGGGTTCGCTTACCGGCGTTTCATTGCCCACCGACCAGGTGATAACACTTGCCCGGTTTTTATCCCGCACAATCAAATCGGTAAGTTGCTGCTGTGCATTCTTGTAGGTGTCCGCATTTTCCCAGGAGATTGTCCAATACACAGGCACTTCGGCCCATACCATTAAGCCCATTTCATCGGCCAACCGAATCATTTCTTCGCTGTGCGGATAGTGTGCCAGGCGTACGTAGTTACAACCCAGTTCTTTGGCCCATTGCAGCATCATTCGCATGTCACCCTGGCCCCGCAACCGGCCGGGAATCAGCGGATTTTCATCATGAATAGAAATACCACTCAGGAAAACAGATTTACCATTGAGTAAAATATCCTGCCCCTTTACTTCAATAGTGCGAAAACCAATTTTGTCGTTGATAGTATCACCATCGTGTACCAATGAAACATTGTACAGCTTTGGGTTTTGCGGCGACCATAGGCTTAAATTTTTTACCGGAATATTAATAATGGCTTTGCCGGAATCATCAGTATTGAGCGTAGTTCTAACGCCTGCTTCAGGAATGAGCAGCGTTACTTTATCGTTTTTGCTGCTGGCAGATAGTTGTACGAACCCGCTGATATAATTAGTGGTTGACTTTGCCAGTTGTACTTTGTAATCAGCAATGTAAGTGGCTGGTAATTCGGCTACAAATACGTTCCGGGTAATGCCGCCATAGTTCCACCAATCGGTATTGACGGTTGGTATTTCGTCGGTGTGGCGGGTGTTGTCGGCTTTCACAACAACGGTGTTTTCGCCAGCTTTTATGCCATTGGTAACATCAAACTGAAAAGGTGTAAAACCGCCTTTGTGCATACCTAGTTTTTTGCCATTCAGATACACATGGGCTTCGTAGTTTACAGCACCGAAATACAGTAAATATTTTTTGCCCGTCTGTGGCGTAAGATTAAACTTTTGCCGGTACCAAACGGTGCCTTCATAGTATTCCAGCTTGTCGGTTTGGGAGTTCCAGTCGGCAGGCACCCGCAGCGTTGGCGACATGTCCCAGTTGTATTCAATCAGTTCGGTTTTATCAGTTTGCTTTTTATCATCGTAGAAGCCACCCTTACCGGTTTCTGATTGGTCGAATGGCTTATGCCGGTAATCGTAGTAACCATTTTCGTAGGGATCTACCATGTAGTTCCAGCGGCCATTGAGACTCAGAATTTTACGGCCCTCAATGTTTTGGATACTGGCTATTTGAGCACTGGAAAAAATACTAAGGAGCAAACAGATGGTAGCCAGCAGCGGCTTTTGTGCAATCGTCATGTTTTTAATTATTTCTCTTGTTGTAAACGAATCATTTGGGTAGCATAGCGGCGACCCAATTCTCTTGCAGAAGTAGTATTAAAATGAATATTATCAGGATTGGAAGTAAGACCCTCTGCACTTGCTACAGCAGTATGCAAAATGATCTGGGGCAAAGTAGTTAATATATCGTTGATGTAGGGCTTATGAAATGGCCCTAGTTGCCCGGCAACAAACGGTAAAGCAGGGGTGTGAAAAGCGGTGCGGAAACGCTGAATTAATGTATCGAGCTGTTGCAAATAAATAGCGGCTCCCTGCGGTGAATTATCCGATTCGCCCTGATGCCATAAAATACCTTTCAATACGCCAACCTGCATAGCTATAGTAGTTCTTGCAAGGGCATCATCAAATGGATGAACGCCAATGTAAGCAGAATCGGGCCGCCAAACCCGGATGGGTGAACCACCTACTGCAGCAGGCACCAGGCCTATTTTGATATTCGGATTTTTTTGAAGCATTTCCTTTGCAAAAGCGATAGCCGGGCCAACGCCTGCTACAGATTTATCAAAATGCACCGGGTCAGTAGCCAGCACCCATTCGCCAGCTTTATTCAGCATCAAAATGTGCGGATTGGTTTGCTTGCTTTCCGCATCTACTTCGCCCCGGCCAGCCATGTTCGACTGCCCGGCTAACAGATAAATATGGAAATTACTATCTACCTGCGCCTGTACCAGCATTGGTAGCACCAATAATAATCCAATAATCAGTTTCATAGCCTCATCAATTTTAGAATGAATGTACTGCTGCTATTCATTACCCCTGCCAATATATACCCGCAGGTAAATGCTGGTTCATAGATCAACGACAATTATCAATTATCTAAAAAAATCAGCTAGTTGATACAATTGTGTATTCAGGCTCAGCTGATTTCACCAACCATCTTTCACCATATTGTCTTTAAAACAGGTATCCATCCCTGGCATTTGCTTATATTCACTTATTGAACGATTATCTGTATTGCCATGCGGAATAAAATTTTTCTTATTCTGTTCCTTTCCATTTTCCACACCATTATTTTATCAGGACAGAACGCTACTTCTTTTTACTTACAACGCTACGACAACCGAAATGGGCTGTCAAATAGCTCTATCAACCATTTGTACAAGGATAAAAGCAGCCTGCTGTGGATAGCTACCTGGGATGGGCTAAACATGTATGATGGCAGCAGCTTTCATGTATTTAACTACAGCAAAGAAAACGACCTGAAAAGCATTGGCAGCAATGTAATACGACAGGTGGCGGAAGATGGTAAGGGTAACATTTGGATTGCCACTATTGAAGGCATTACCCGTTACAACAAAACCTCCGGAAATTTCTACAATTACTTTTATAATGAATACCCCAAAAGCAATGTAAGTGAGCAGGAATTTGCATTAGCAATTGATGGCAAAGGAAAGGTGGTTTGCTTTAGCCAAAAGGCTACTTTTACCATTTACAATCCTGAAGCGGATTCGTTTGAAATAAGCCAACTGTCCGGCCAACAAATTGCCATAACTAAAATGGCTTTTGATAGCGGCGAACATTTATGGGTGCTGGATAATAATGGCAAATTAGGAGTCTTTGAAATAGATAAAAAAAATTGCAAATCCATACAAGCATTCAACGCAAAGTCGGGCATAAATAATTTTTACATTGTTAATGGGAAAGTGTTTTATACATCTGTAAATGATGTGTTGTATAGTATAGATAGTAAAACTTATGCAGCCCAAAATCTGCTGCAATTAAAGCACCCACTGGCTGCTATTATTTACTACCAACAGCACTACCTGCTGGCATGGGCCACCAAAGGTTTTGGCGTGTACGATGACCAGTTTCAACCATCCGCTTTTTTGCAGCAGGAAGCAACCCAAATGCAGGACCTACGCATTACATCACTAACTACAGGAACAGAAGATATTGTGTGGTGCGGCACCGATGGCAATGGTATCCTGAAACTATACCCCAGAACAAAGGCATTTGCTACTGTTACTACTGCCTCAAATGGTTTATCGTACAACAAATCGGTAAGGGCCTTCTGCGAAAATGGAGGGCAGCTTTGGGTAGCTACCAAGGGCAGTGGTATTATCAACATCAATCATTTTTCCGGCGATAGTATTAACCCTGTTTTGCACAATGAAATAGTAGCACCCAATGAGTTAGATAATAATGCTGTTTACGCACTAAAAAAGGCGCCTGATGGGTTGATTTATATTGGCTCGGATGCAAACGGAATTGGTGTTTTTGATACGAAGCAAAAAAAGTTTTTTAAATGGAGCGACATTGAGAAAAGCAATACGGTGCCTGCGTTTGCTTCTGTATATGCCATTTATCCAGATGCAGATTATTCGCTTTGGCTGGGTACCAGCGGTTATGGTTTGGTACACTTGAAACTAGAACGCACTGCCACCAATCATCTAAGGCTGGTTTTTGCAGATAAATTTACTTTCAATAATAGCAATACTGGCCCGGCCAATAATATTATTTACGCCATCACCGAAGCCGATAAAAACCATCTCTGGATTGGTTGCCGCTATGGAGGATTGAACCTGCTTGATAAGCGTAGCAATACTTTCAAAACTTATAAAGCATTTACCTACGAAGGCAGCCTTTCTAACAACGATGTGCTTTCGCTGTATAAGGATAAAAGCAATAATTTGTGGGTAGGTACTAGTTATGGGCTTAATTATTTACAGCATCCATCGCTTACCAACGATAAGCCGGTTTTTACAAAATTTACAACAACGGAAGGGCTACCGAATAATACCATTCATGCCATTGAGGAAGACGATAAAGGCAGCATCTGGCTAAGCACCAATAAGGGATTAGCAAAGGTGGAAATGCCAGAGAAAAAGATTTCCTATTACCAGCAGGTAGATGGCTTGCAGAGCAATGAGTTTTGCGATGGTGCGGTATGGAAAGATAGTTCCGGGAAATTGTTTTTCGGCGGTACATACGGCTTCAATCATTTTTACCCAAAAGACATTGGTAAAATAAACTGGTTACCCAACTTGCTGGTATCTGGTATTTATACCGGCGGTAAGCCTGCCGATGAGAATGGCTTTATTACGTTGCAGCCCGGTACAAGCACAGCGGTGCCTTTTGTATTAGATAGAAAAGATAATTCCTTTGAGCTAACTATAAAAGCACTTAGTTTTTTGAATGCCGAAAAATGTGAGTATGCGTATTTTTTAGAAAATTATGACAAAGCCTGGCACTATGCCGGAACCAATGGGAAAATGATGTATGGCAATATTGCTCCGGGTAACTACCTCTTACAATTAAAATGGAGCAACGGGGAAGGTGGCTGGACAAAAGAAACCATGTTTGCCAGCATCACCGTCCGGCAATATTTCTGGCTTACCGGTTATGCGTATGCCTTTTACCTGCTGTTGTTATCGGCTGGCATTTTTCTTTTTTACCGGTATCGGAAAAACAAAACCGCTATTCGCCACCAGTTGGAAGTAGAACACCTGCTACGTACTAAAGAAGAAGAATTGCACCGCAACCGGCTGGGCTTTTTTACCAATATAGCCCACGAATTGCAAACGCCGCTTACGCTTATTATGGGTGGTGCAGAAAGGTATCTGCAAAAAACCGCTGCTACAAAAGACTCAAAGGATCGCCCCTATTTTCTGTCCATGATTCATCAGCAGGCATCGAGGCTTACTTACCTGGTGCAGCAGTTGCTGGAATTTAGAAAAAGTGAGGATGGATTTTACAAAAACCAGTTTAGCTACCTGAACATTTCGGAGCTGTTGCAGAACCTGGCTGATCCTTTCACTAACTTGAGCGAACAGAATGGTCTCTCCTACGAAATTGCTATTGATACAGATATCATTGGTTTGGTGGATAAAGACAAGATGGAAAAAATTGTTTTTAATCTTTTGTCCAATGCGTTTAAGCATTCTTCCAAAAATGAAAGAGTTGTTTTTAGAGCTACTCAGAAAAATACTGACCTCGAAATAGTAGTGTCGAACTCCGGTGTGCAATTGTCACTCGAAAACATGGGGCAGCTTTTCGATAAATTTTATATGGCCGACCCCGGCCAAAGCCAGAAGTTTGGAACGGGTATCGGTCTGGCTTTTACCCAGCAACTGGTGCATTTGCTAAATGGCAGCATATCGGTTGCCAACGAACAAGATTGCATTGTATTTAAAGTGGTGCTGCCTTTTCCAAAAGAAGCGGGTGAACTGGTACAACAAAATAAAGTACTTCCTAAATCTGACCAGCCATCTTACTTATACAAAACCATAACTACCTACACCGACAGTAATATAACATCTGCTACCGACCAAAATAAACAGGCCCTTATAGAAAATTTGAGCAATGAGCGAAAGAATATCCTAGTTATAGAGGACGATACCGACATACGCTACCTGCTGAAAGATATTTTTAAAGATGAATACACTGTGCATGAAG
>CAXTDG010000086.1:0-11232 GCA_964242675.1 uncultured Chitinophagaceae bacterium | reverse complement strand
ACGTTCTTTACGCCAATCAGACGCACTCGGAGCGGTGTACGCAGTAGCTAGGGATCCTGCAGTTGCTAATCCTGGTCCTGCCTTACTCTAACCCGATGTAAATGTAGCGCCACAATCATTGGATACCAGAACCTGTAGTATATCGTAAGGTGCTACAGGATAGTATTTATGCGCCACATCAAATGTGATAACTACAGAATCCTGTGGTGTAACACCAGTTGGAGGAGAGAACGGACGAGTCCTAAGCTCATCAATTTGTCCAGGGAAGTTGAAATTGTAGTTGTCAATAAAAGCAGATCCTACATTACCATTACCAGCTGCATTGCGTACCCAAGTAACATTGCCATTAGGGTTAGAAATAGTCATGTTAGCTGGCGGGAAAGTAGTGCCTGTAAAGTCTTGTGTAAATGGTAGTGGAGCTAATGCTACATTAACAGTGGTAGTAGCGGTATTGTTAGTTGTATACGTATCAGTTGTACCGTTAGCTTGTGTAATGGTGAAAGTAATAGTAGTAGCACCTAAGTTAAGCGTTATAGCAGGTAGAATAACTGTTGCAATACGATTCGTTAACAGGTTTGTTACTGGAACGGTATTACTTTGCGTACTGGTTGTTGCGCCAGTTAGTGTTGTAGTTACCGTAACAGATGTAAGTGTTGTAGAACCAATATTGATAATAGACAACCGAGGAACAAAAGTACCGGGGCAGCTTGGAGTAGGATAATTGGTAATAGTACAAGTAGTATTACTAAACTCTGATCCACCTGGACTTACAATAGCGTTGATACCAGCATCTAATGCAGGAAAATTAGCAGGAGGAATTGCCCCTTGCGTAGTAAGATAGCCTGGACGATACGTTTCCAGCATATACTCCATACGAGCAACCTGGTTAACAGTAAACATTGAGTAGCAGGCATCAAATGTATAATCCATGTAATTCTGGTACATTTTTCCCGGCGGGTTTGGTACAGCAGTTCCACAGTTGGAAGCTACAGCACCAGTTGGGCAGTTTGTAGTAGGAGTTGATAATCCAGGTGTATCATCACCGGCTGCACCTACAAGGTTAGCAGGCAATACCTGATTAGTGGGGGTAGGCTGTGCAAAATCTGCACCTGCAGCACAACCAGTAAATGTGTGATACAATCCAAAATTGTGGCCTATTTCGTGTACCGCTGTACGGGCAAGATTATAAGCAGCAATGGAAAAGCAGCCGTTAGAGAAGCCCCGATAATCAACGCAAACACCATCAATACCAGTAGCACTAGTTGTTGTTTCAGTTTGGCCACCTACACCAATAGCTGGTGCAATACCAAGTAAACCGGCGGCTCCACCATCTCCCACCCATAAATTATAGTATTGAGTTACATCCCAAGGGTCTAATCCTCCAGCAGAGGCGTGCTTAACAGCTTGGTAAGTTGTTCCGGCAATAACTAAGTTATTTATATTATCCCGGCGTTCTATGCCATTCGTAATCTGACCGGCAGGAGTTCTTCTAGCACGGGTGAAACGCAATTGCGAGTGCCCCCTTACATTATAAAAGAGCGTACCATTCGTACTATCCGGGTTCAATCCAGAATAATCAAGGTTCAATCGATTCAAAAAGTAATCGATTTGTTCTTCAGTAATAATGTTTGGATTAGCAAGCACCACATGCACAACAACTGGAATGGTTACAGGCCCTGTTAGTGTACTTACACGGCCAGTTGCACTGTTTACAGGTGCAGGCTGTGCTTTTTGAGCATTCTTCCGATCATACGCTGCTCTAAATTCAGGATGTTCATTAAATGTTTGCTGTAAAGCCTGATCAGTAGCACATCTAACTAAAGGAGCAGCTGCTTGCGCTTGTTTCTGTGCAATGCTTGTACTGTAAGAACACAACAGTAACAGAGCTGCACCTAAAAGTTTAATTTTTCTCAAAGCTATTTAGTTTAAAATATTTACCGCAGCTAAATTAGGTAAGATGTTAAAACCTTCCTATAGCTTTTTTAATAAATTTTTGGATTTAGCGTTTAAACCAACAAAAAATGCATAAACCGGGGTTTATGCATTCATCAATTAGATATGTTTTAATCCGTTTTTAATTACTTCTTCATATACATCACTTCTTTTACCAGTTTTACTGTTCGGGGAACATCAGGTAAATAGGCTGCTGCAAGGTTTGGTGCATAGTGCATTGGAGCATCGGCACTGGTAATCCGGCGGATAGGTGCATCTAAGTAATCAAATCCTTCTTTTTGAATCCGGTAGCTGATTTCTGAAGAAATACTACACATTGGCCATTGTTCTTCTACTATTACCAGCCGGTTAGTCTTTTTTACACTTTCCAGTATCAGTTTCCAATCCAGTGGTCGGATGGTACGCAGGTCTATTACTTCAGCACTAATATTTTCCTTAGCCAACTCATCAGCAGCCCCCAAAGCTACTTTCATCATCTTATTATAGGATACAATCGTTACATCCTTGCCTTCTTTAACCACTTTCCCTTTTCCAATAGGAACGAAATATTCTTCTTCTGGCACTTCTCCCTTTTCACCATATAAAATTTCGCTTTCCATAAACATTACAGGGTCGTTATCCCGAATAGCACTTTTCAGTAGCCCTTTAGCATCGTAGGCAGTGTAGGGAGAGATAACTTTAATACCCGGAATATTGGCATAATAGCTTTCAAAAGCGGTGGAGTGTTGGGCACCTAACTGGCCAGCGCTACCATTACCACCTCTAAATACAATAGGGCAACCAACCTGCCCGCCACTCATAGCCAGCATTTTTGAAGCTGTATTTAAAATCTGATCTAATGCCAGCACAGCAAAGTTCCAGGTCATAAACTCTACAATAGGCCGCAATCCATTTTGCGCAGCACCTACGGCTATGGCAGTAAAGCCAAGTTCAGCAATTGGTGTGTCAATTACTCTTTTTTCACCAAATTCTGCCAGCATTCCCTGACTTACTTTGTAGGCGCCATTGTATTCAGCAACCTCTTCACCCATTAAAAATACATTCTTATCCCGACGCATTTCTTCACTCATTGCCTCACGGAGGGCTTCACGATACGCAATTTGTCTAGCCATTATGATGCTGGTAGTTTTATTAAAGGCTGGCAAAAATAGCGGTTGCAAGGATTAAAACCTATAATCGCAATTTTCGTTTTTTTTATAAAAAAATCCCGGCCATTATGAGCCGGGATATTAATGTTCAAAACAAGCTGAACTATTGCTTTTTATGGCTGCTATGTTTTTCCCTTGTATTATGGGTTGTCTGGTCTTTGCCTTTATCGTCCTGCTCTTCACCACTACGGCTATCAAGATTGTCCTTGTTTTCTGGGCGGGATTGATGTTGCGTATCAGGAGATTTTTTTGTTTGGCGACCAGTTTGCTGGCTTACGTTCGTTTTCATAATGGAGTCATTTTCCTGAATAAAAGGAAAAACTATGCCAGCCTTTGCCTTATAAAATGTTGTACCCAAAGCTAATATAGTACAGTGCACCTACGTAGGGATTGCCAAATGCACTACGGTAATATGCATTGAAAACATTGCTTCCACCTAATTTGATCAATGTTTTAACCTTAGGTAATAAATAAGATATCTGTGCATCCATTGACCCGAAGGATGGAATTTGAGCACTACCGAAAGTACCTTCCCAATTTACCTTATCCTGCCAGCGGTAGATAACACTGAAGCCGAATGACTTAGCATCTGCCGGGCTGGAAAGCCCAATGTTATAACGGATTTTAGGCGCATTGAAGAAAGTAATGAAACCATTAGGTACATTTTGCAGTGCATCACCAGAAACATTTAATGTAGCAGAGTACTTCTTCTGAAACCGGTAATCTAAACTCACTCCCCAGCCGTTGGCTTGTATAGTTTGAGGGCTATTTACAGCAAAAGAGTAATTAGTAGTAGTGAAAGGGCTGTATAGTTCGTATTTTTTGTTGTTATCCATACTTTGCTCACGGCCAACCGCTACCCTGCCAATAAAACTTTTATACCGGCTTATATAGCCATATGCATCAATTAGTAATTGCTTAGTAATTAGACCCCGATAGCCAATTTCATATGAATTCACAGTTTCGGGCTTAATAGGAGTAAAAGGCGCCACCCGTAAAAGGGCCGAATCGCCTATAGAACCGGCTCTATATGCACCAATAGATTCCGCTGTATATGCCGGATTAGTATCGAAATGGTAAAAAGTTCTAAACCTATCCAGTCCTCCGATTAGTTTTGCTGATGGAGTTTGCAAATTAATAAACTGATCCTGCGTAGAAGGGAAACGGTAAGCTACCTGGTAGGACAGGCGAACATTGTTATCCTTCGCCACTTTTACCAGTGCTGAGAAACGAGGTGTAAAACGACCTTTAAAGTTTTCGTTTTTATCGAAACGACCTGAAGCAGTCAATTTTAAAACGTCTTTTAAAAGCTTCTTTTGCAATTGCAGATAAGCACCATATTCATAAATATTTATAGGGCCAGCAGTATCAGCAAAGATGGTTCCGCTAGAATTAAGATGATATACCCGGTAGCTGGCACCGGCCAAAACATCTACGACTTTTACAAGACTACTAAAATTGTACTGTCCTTCTGTATGGTAGAGGTTTGTTTTGTCGGCAAACTTTGCTCCACCCTGGCTAATAGGTGTACTAACAGCTTTATTAAAAGCATTCTGAAATTCTTTTGTTCCAGGTAAAAGACGGCCAGATTCGGTAGAAGTACGGGCTGCCTGATGTGCCTGTTGGTCAGGTATATTTACACCTCCAGTATTGATTGCTAAGCGATTATTACCATAAGTAGACGTATAATCCCGAAACCAATCTCCATTTGCTTTCCAAGCAGCATTAATAGCTACAGCGGCGGTGGTAGCGGTATACGAATCACCACTATTTTCCTGCGTAGTGTAACCTCTCAAAAACCAATTGGTACTTTTTAATTCAAACTTATATTGACCAACCTGTAAATTTTTGAGCGAGTAACGGTCAGAACCTGTGTATACAGTGGTACCACGACCAAAATAAGCTTGTACAGATGCCTCTATGTCATTTGTTATTTTATAGTATAAACCTCCGGTTATTTTAAAATTGTAGGCATTATAATCTACTAAGTCCTTTTCAGCGTAGCCTTGGCGGCTTACAAGTTGAGTACCATATATGTTCTTCTCATAATCGGTTGGCACTCTACTTGTTGAAATAAACATCGGAACATAAGCTGCATATGGGCTATAAGTGGGATTTGCAATGAAAGTATTATAAATTTCCTGAGGAGTGCGTCTTGCTGCAAGCAATGCATCCGTTAATCCGGCAAGTGCTGGTATCCCAGCACGGGCTGCTGTTGCAAATGCACCCATACTAGCTGAAGCTTCATCTCCAAACACATTTACCCCATCATAATTTGGGTCGGTTCGGCGATTTCCAGGTTTAAGAGTACTATATACATTATTGCGTAGAAGATTGCTGGAGTCATCTGCCTGCCAATCCTGAGCATTAAAATATTTGCCCGCAATTTTAAAAGCAAACTTGTCCTTGCCAGATTTGTTTTTGAAAGCCTTTGCATAGCGAATCTCTCCATCGAATACCGGTTTGGAACCGCTTCTTGGGTCGCTCAGGTGGTTCATACCTTGTTTGTATTGAACACTAAGCCCCTGGTATTTAAAAGGATTTTTACCCGTCATCAGTAAAGTACCGTTCATACCACCAGATCCATACAAAGCGGAAGACGCACCGGGCAGCAACTCTACATTATCTACATCCAGTTCAGTAAGCCCTATAATATTACCTACCGAAAAACTCAGGCCGGGTGCCTGGTTGTCCATCCCATCAATCAACTGGTTGAAGCGTAGGTTACCGCTACCATTGAAGCCACGGGTACTAATAGTTTGAAAAGTAAGACTGGATGTAGTTAGATCCACCCCTTTCAGATTGGCAATGCCACTATAGTAGTTAGGAGCCGCCGCATTGCGAATAGCTACAGCACCCATTCTTTCTATAGAAACCGGCGACTCCAAGTAACGCTCCGGCAACCGGGACCCACCCGTAATAATAATGTCCGTTAACTCGGACCCTGCCCTAAGCACAACATCAACATTCTCGTTAGCAGCACTTATGCTCACTTCCTGGTTGGCAAACCCGGTGTTACTTATTACCAGTGTAAATGGCAGAGCCAGTTTAGTAGTTATTGAAAAATTCCCGTTATCATCTGCAGTAGTTCCCTGGCCGGAACCTTTGATCATAACAGATGCACGGGGTAATGCTTTATTCGTGGAGTCTTTTACACTACCTTTTATAGTAACGGTAGTTTGTGCTCCTAATCGTGTCATAACTACACAGAGGAGGGTGATGGAAATGATTTTCCATAGTTGCATTTGTTTCATATAGTAGGCAGTTTTGAATCGTAGCTTGAAAGGTTTTTCAAAATAATTAATTTAAAATTATCTCTGTCAAAACTTTTACACAGTTTCGGATGGAATACTTCATAGAATTTGAACAGAGAATATTACTGCAAGGGTAGCTTACCTATTTTTGACCGGCAAATAATTACTAAATGAGTCATCGATTTAATAATCAAACCGGTTTTTATGCTGGTAAAGTGCGGGATGTATACAGTATAGGTGGCAACCTGTTGGTGATGATAGCAAGCAACCGTATTTCGGCTTTCGATGTTATCCTCCCCAGCCCTATACCTTACAAAGGGCAAGTGCTGAACCAGATAGCCGCATATATGCTAAAAGCTACGGAAGACATTTGCCCCAACTGGCTGTTGCAAACGCCTGCGCCTAATGTGGCTATTGGCAAAAGGTGTGAGCCTTACAAAGTGGAAATGGTGGTACGAGGTTGCCTGGCTGGCCATGCCTGGCGTACGTATGCTGCGGGCGGGAGAACGTTATGTGGGGCATCAATGCCAGATGGAATGAGAGAGAATGACTTCTTTCCTACCCCCATCATTACCCCTAGCACCAAAGCTTCTGCAGGGCATGATGAAGACATCAGCCGTGGCGAAATTATAGGACAGCAGCTTGTTTCCGAAAAAGATTATGCAGTTTTAGAAAAATATACTTTGAATTTATTTGAACGAGGCCGTCAACTAGCCCAAAAGCAGGGCCTGATACTGGTAGATACGAAGTATGAATTTGGAAAAATTGATAATACCATCTACCTGATGGACGAAATACATACCCCCGATAGTAGCCGCTACTTTTATGCAGATGGATACGAAGAGCGGCAAGCCCGTGGCGAAAAGCAAAAACAACTAAGTAAAGAATTTGTACGGGAGTGGTTGATAGCTAATGGATTTATGGGTAAAGAAGGACAAACTGTGCCGCCTATGAGTGAAGAATGGATTGATACAATTAGCCGCCGCTATATAGAGCTATACGAAAAAGTAATAGGTCGGCCATTTGAGCCACAACAATGGACCGAAGCGGAGACCGATGCGGCTATTGAGAAGGCATTAACGTCCTTATAATTAAATTATACATACTACCAACTCCTGAAGTGTAAAACGCTTCAGGAGTTTTTAATTGCAACCGAATCTTTATTTGTCTATGTTTAGAGGCCAAATCAAAGTTTAAGGGCCAAATCAAAAAAAAATGACTCCAGAGATACAGGTAGATTTGACAAACTGCGACCATGAACCTATACATATACCCGGTCAGATACAATCTCATGGCTGTCTGCTGGTTGTTGATAATGATTTAGTCATCCGCTACCACAGCGATAATGTGAGAAAGTACTTTCCTCATTTGCCAGCTTCGCTGCTTGAGTTGCCCATAAGCCGTATGGAAACAGCGTTGGGAGATGATTATCGTCCGGACTCTATTACACAATTAATAAAGCTGGGGCGTATCAATAACACCTTTGAGCAAAGCAATCCTTTTTTAATTACAGAAGCTGGTAAAAAGCATAATCTGATTATTTCGGCTACGCCAGACAAATACTATTTGCTGGAATTTGAACCAGCCAACACCGATATTGATGTGCAGCGGATGATTGGCCATTCTGTGTCAGAAATATTAACCGAAAAGAACCTGATACCTATGCTGCACAATGCAGCCAGCCAGGTAAAAAAAGTTATTGATTTTGACCGGGTAATGGTATATCGCTTTGCGGATGACGGACATGGAGAAGTGGTAGCTGAAGCCCGTAATGAAAACCTGGAACCCTGGCTAGGCTTACATTACCCGGCATCCGATATTCCCCGGCAGGCAAAAGAACTGTACAAGGTAAACCTTACCCGCCTGATAGCGGATGTGCATACTACACCTTCCAAAATTGTTACCTACAATAGCAACAATCAACACCTCGATCTTACTTATTCGCAGTTGCGGGCCGTGTCGCCTATCCATATTCAGTATCTTAAAAATATGGGAGTTGCATCCAGCTTTAGTATATCACTACTTTATAAAAAAGAGTTATGGGGTTTAATTGCCTGCCACAACTACACACCCAAATTTATTGATTTTAAAGCACGGGAATCTTCTAAACTCATTGGTCAGATTTTATCGTCGGCCCTGGAGTTTCGGCAGGATGAGGAAAATCAGAAGATGAACGAACAATTTAAAAACAATGTAGAAGCATTGGCAAAAACACTGCAAAAAAATGTAAGTGTTGAAGCAGCCCTTACTGCGGAAACAATTACGCTAATGGATATAACACATGCTACCGGGGCTACATTGGTATATGAAAATAATATAAGCCGATTAGGCAAAACGCCTGATGACTTGCAACTAAAACCCCTGCTCAAATGGATTAAAGACAATATCAACGAATCAATCTATTATACAGATAATCTTAGTAGTGTGTACCCGGAGGCTGCTTTATACAAGCATACTGCCAGTGGCCTGCTGGTATCGGTATTATCAAAAGAATTAAACGAGTACGTTTTATTTTTTAAACCAGAAACAACACAAACAGTTAACTGGGCTGGCAACCCTGAAAAACCAGCTACCGTTAATACGAATGGGGTAATGAGTATTTTGCCCCGCAACTCATTTGCCGTATGGCGCCAAACAGTTATGGGCACCTCGGAAAAGTGGGGTGCTGAAGAAATAAAATCGGTATTGCAGTTAAAAGAAGAAGTGATGTATGCCACCAATATGAAAGCTGGTGCCATACGATTATTAAATGAAAAGCTTCGCTACGCTTATGAAGAACTGGATACATTTAGTTTCACCATTTCGCATGATCTTAAAAACCCGATTACAGCCATAAAAAGCTATGCTCAGGTGCTTACCCGTGATGAGAGTATTGGGCTACGAGGCCAAAAGGTTTTATTGAATATTGTAGACCGGGCAGATAAGATGAACCGCATGATTAATGAAGTGCTGGACTACTCGAGAATTGGCCGCTCCGAAATTGAGTATAAGACGGTGAATATGCAATTGCTGATTGGTGAAATTATTAAGGAACTAGAATATGTGTACGATACACGGCAGCTTCAGCTTACCATCAGCCAAATGCCTGATGTGCAGGGTGACCCGGTAATGATTTCTCAATTGTTTTCCAACCTAGTCAGCAATGCTATCAAATATTCACAACACGTAAAGCCGTCTGTTGTACGTATTGAAGGCAAAGTGGTTGACGGCGATGTGAGTTATTCTATTCAAGACAATGGTATAGGCATACCTGTAAAGGATTTACCCAAAATATTTGAACTATTCAACCGCATGGACAATGTAAAACACATTGAAGGCTCAGGTGTAGGTTTGGCTATTGTAAAGCGAATAGTGGAGAAACATTCAGGTAAAATATGGGCTGAAAGTGAACTGGGAAAAGGATCTACCTTTTACGTTACTTTTAAAAATAATGTTACGAAAGGTGCTCTTCAAACCATTGCCGAAGGCGTATAAATGATTCATTAGCCGATTGAATAACGACTGCTTTCTCTTGGGGCGTTAATGGCTGGTTGATGGCTGTTTTAAATGTATTCCACATAGCATCGGTATCAGCACCATAACTGTCAAAAAACGACATAGCAAAATAATCCGGCAGATGTAGTTGTTGCCGGATTATTTTGCTGATAATTTTTCCACCCAATGTAGAGCCTTCCATCACATACAAGGCTCCTATTGCCTGCAAATGATTATTGATAATGGGTATCTCTTTTTCGCCTGCCACTCTGGGCAGCGTTGCTTCTAATGCTTTCAAGTCTTCAGCTAAGGCTACAGCCTTTCGGCGTTGCTCATAATCAGGCAAAATAGCAAAATCGATATGCTCGTTAATAGCCGTTTCCATCCCGCCAAAAAAGCCATAAAACAAGGATAATAAGGCAACATAATCTTGCCGGGTTCGAATGGCTTTGATAGTAGTGATTAACTTTTTTTCGAGTAACTGATGTGCTGTCTTGGTTGATTCTTTGAGCTGGTCTGATAGCATAGCCGGTATAACACTTTAGAAATTGCATTGCACCCAGCCTTCTTTAAGAAATACTGTTTGCTTTTTTTAAAGAAAGCAAAAATAGGAAAGAGGCTTTTTTATCCTTATTAATAACTTCACAATAGATGCATCTGGTTCAATAGAAGATAGTTGATTTTTCTTTTCATAAAAAAGTCCTTGACTATTTATATAGTCAAGGACTTTTTTCTCACCCTATTCGGCTTTCACAGATGCTTCATCTTTACTGAACAACTATTTTTTCCTGACTTTGTAACTGGCCATTGTTATACAGCTTTACAATATAAATTCCTGCTGCTAAGCCGTTAGTTGGTATTGCTACTTTGCTTTCCATAGCAGTTATGCTACGCAATGTTTGACCTTGTAAATTAGCCAGTTGAACTTGCGTTTTGCCGCTATTATTGCCCATTGCAAAAACAATATTTACATCTGTACCACTTCCAAGTATTGTTGGGTAAACTTTCCACTTTGGAGCTGTTTTATTTGTAATAGAAATTGTTTTAGAATATTCTACAGAACCATCACGGTCTACAATTTTTAAGCGATAAAAACTCTCTCCATTTACTACATTTTTATCCGTAAAGCTGTACGATGCTCCGCTGCCGTTTCCTTTGGAAATAACAGAACC
Source organism: uncultured Chitinophagaceae bacterium (assembly GCA_964242675.1). Taxonomy (GTDB): domain Bacteria; phylum Bacteroidota; class Bacteroidia; order Chitinophagales; family Chitinophagaceae; genus JAZKFT01. The sequence continues at coordinate 231 of CAXTDG010000086.1, read as the reverse complement.
TATACTTGTAAATGCTCCCTGTCCGTTAGCTTTTTCGACTTCGTATTTTGAAAGATTAAGTTCGGAAGTAGTGTTCCAACTAAGCTGTACATCCTTTCCTTCGGCAGTAGCTGTAAAAGAAGTAAGCTTTACCGGCAAGATAATAGGAGAAGTTGCTGAACTTCCATAAGCATAATATACATTGATACTAGAGCCGGCACCCAAAGTTACCAACCCGGCTGCTATCTCAAC
>CAXTDG010000085.1:2579-11236 GCA_964242675.1 uncultured Chitinophagaceae bacterium | reverse complement strand
AAAAATGCCAGTGCCGATAAAGTAGTGGGTCTGAAAAAAGGTGCCGACGATTACATGACTAAACCCTTTAACCTGGAAGAATTGCTGTTGCGGGTTGATAAGCTGATTATAAAAAACAAACGCCTACAGGATAAAACGACGGTTGGCAATACTTACTCCTTCGGCGGCAATACGGTTGATTTTAAAGCCCAAACTGCTGTGCTGCAAAATGGCGGGGTGATTGAGCTAAGCAAAAAGGAAACGATGCTGCTAAAGCTATTGCTTGAAAATAAAAATGAAGTAGTGACCCGGGAAAAAATTCTGCAAACCGTTTGGGGCTACAACGTGTACCCCACCACCCGCACCATCGACAATTTTATCCTCAACTTCCGTAAGTATTTTGAAGCCGATAGCCGCAACCCAAAACTGTTTCATTCGGTAAGAGGAGTAGGGTATAAGTATGCAGAAGGGTAAAAATGAATAGTAGCCTATCGGCTATGTGTTCTTATCTCTCATACTATCTTTTACTAAAATTGCTTAATGCAAATTGCCCAAACCTTTTTATGTGCCTTATGTGTGTATGTGGTAATAAGGCTGTGTTAAGTCAATTTCATTTGGCCGGTAATATTGCCCGGCTACCTTTGTTGCAACCTCATTTTAACAATCAAAAAATAGGACAGCCGTATGAAAATAACTGTAGTAGGTGCCGGAGCCGTAGGTGCCACCACTGCCGACAACATTGTTCGCAAAGAACTGGCACACGAAGTAGTGCTGCTGGATATTAAAGAAGGCCTGGCCGAAGGAAAAGCACAGGATATGAGCCAAACGGCTACCCTGCTTGGCTTCGATACCAAAATAACCGGTAGCAGCAACGACTATAGCAAAACTGCCGGTAGTAGCGTAGTAGTTATCACCAGCGGCATACCCCGCAAGCCTGGTATGACCCGTGAAGAACTGATTGGTACCAATGCTGGTATTGTGAAAACGGTAGCCCAAAATATTCTGGAGCATTCGCCGGAGGCCATTATTGTAGTGGTAAGCAATCCCATGGATACCATGACGCAACTGGCACTTACTTCCACCGGGCTGCCTAAAAACCGCATTATTGGTATGGGCGGCACACTAGATAGCAGCCGTTTCAAATATCAGCTTAGCCAGCACCTGCAGTGCAGCCCATCCGACCTGAATGCACTTGTAATTGGTGGCCACGGCGATACCACCATGATCCCCCTAATTCGTTTTGCCACCTGGAACAGTGTACCCGTTACCGACTACCTCAGCAAAGAGCAGCAGGATAAAATTGTGGCTGACACAATGGTGGGTGGTGCTACGCTTACCAAACTCATAGGCACCTCGGCCTGGTATGCACCTGGTGCTGCAAGCTGTGCCCTGGTAGAAAGCATTGTTCGGGACGAAAAGAAACTATTTACCTGCTGCGTAAGCCTCAATGGTGAATACGGCCAAAGCGATATTTGCTTAGGCGTGCCGGTAACTGTTGGTAAAGATGGCTGGGAAAAGATCCTCGATTTCAAGCTGAACGAAGAAGAGCAGACAGCTTTCAATAAAAGCGCTGACGCTGTTCGTAGCATGAATGATGTGCTGGCAACCTTGTAGAACCGCTTTTTAGTATAGAAAAAGGGTAGCTTAAGAGTTACCCTTTTTTGTTTTGTGATAAACAGTTTTCACTGCTTTAGTCTGTTCGTAAATTATCAGATTGTGAGGGTTGTGTAACCACTGACAAATGTATTCTGATAGCTTATGCGTTTTTAGGAAGGTTGTTCAGTGTCACTATTACGTTGTGCATCAACCAGGCGTAAGTGGCCTGATCTTTTGCTTTTTCTTCCTGCTTTGTCAGTTCTACTTCGTACAAAGATGTTGTAGCAAAGTACATGTTCTGAGCAAAGTTTACCTGGTGGGCCAGGTTTTCGTTTTCGGTGTTGGTCTTTTGCAGAGCCAGTTTCAGGTTCTGGTTTTCTTTCAGTAATTCGGCCATACTAACGGCTGATGAAACAGCGGGGGCGGTAGCTTTATTATTTGTTGTAGAAGCATTTGTTGCAGCAGGCGCTTCAGTTTTAGCAGCCTTGCTGATACCGGTCATTAACGTTAGTGTGATGGCAAAAAGGAAAAACTTTTTCATGATGTGGTGTTTTTATTTTGTTTGATGGTGCAAATGTATCAGGCACCATTTCCGTATACAATACTCGTATGACTAAACGGTAACCCTTGCAGGATGACCGGTCAAAAACTGGTATTAGCGTAAAACGTACGCATTGTAAAAATGCAGGTGAAAATTGCTCAATGTTTTAACATTTAAACCTCTGTAGTTGTGGCATTGCCGGGTTTCGCATCACGGGTAGCATTCTTTTTACCGTTTTCTTTTTGAGCCAGGCAATTATCTATCTATGGAGATTATGCGGCGTTAGCACTGTTCAAGTGTTGTGCTACTATTGAGTCACATGTATGGGCGAACCCACGTGTTCGCCCTGATAAATCATGGTGCATGTTGCATTTCATTTTGCAACCCTACCTTATGCGTACAGGGCAGACACATGGGTCTGCCCCTACAAACCCCCCGGCGAATGCACCATCAACACAACAATCCAAATTCTACTTTGGGAACGTCGCATAGAAGAAACGCAACGCTGAATATTATCGTGAAGAAAAGAATTTAAAGGACTAAAAAATAAAAAAGATAATTCACACTGTAACATTTTGGAGAGGCATAGGCCAGAAAAAGCCGCCGGAGGCATTGGCGTTTTTCTTGAATTTTCTTTGGTTACTTTCTTTGTTTCAAGACAAAGAAAGTGACAACTAAAACTAGCAGGAAGCTTGTGACATTGTAGGACAAAAGGAATGGATACAGCAAAAAAGCGCTATAAGCAGTATCATTGCCTGCCAGCAAAATCTCCAAGCCATATGTATTTTTCAAAATCTATCCGCAGCATTGCGGCCATCGGTTTAATTACTTTCAGCCAGCTAAAAGCTTTCAGCCAAGTAGAAGTAGCCGTGAATACCACAGCACCCGCTCCTACCATCAGCAGCCACATTTACCGCCCTTTCCGTGAACACCTCGGCCGATGCATTTACGATGGCTTTTGGGTGAGCGACACTATGAAAGTGCCAAAGAAAGACCGCATTCGGCTGGACATTGTAGAAGCCCTCAAGAAAATAAAAGTCCCCAACCTCCGCTGGCCCGGTGGTTGCTTTGCTGACGAGTACCACTGGCGGGACGGCATTGGCCCCCGTACACAACGCCCTAAAATGGTGAACACCAACTGGGGCGGCGTTACAGAAGACAACAGCTTTGGTACGCATGAGTTTATGGACCTATGCCAGCTCATTGGCTGCGAACCCTACATAGCCGCCAACGTAGGCAGCGGCACGGTGGAAGAAATGGCCAAGTGGGTAGAATATTTTAACGGCGTAAAGGAAAGCCCGATGGGAATTATCCGTACAAAAAACGGCCACCCGGAACCCTACAATGTAACCTGGTGGGGCGTAGGAAACGAAAGCTGGGGCTGCGGCGGCAACATGACACCGGACTATTACTCCAACGAATTCAAGCGCTATGCTACGTATGCCCGCAACTACCCCGGTGCCCCCCTAAAACGCATTGCCAGTGGTGCCAATAGCGGCGATTATAACTGGACGGAAACGCTAATGAAAAATGTAGGCCGCCAAATGTGGGGCATGACGCTGCACTACTACACATTACCTACCGGCAACTGGAACGGCAGTAAAGGTTCGGCTACGCAGTTTGACGAAAAGCAGTACTTCCAGACTATGAAGAACTGCTTGGTGATGGAAGAACTGGTAACAAAGCACAGCGCTATTATGGATAAATATGATGCTGCTAAAAGAGTGGCATTGCTGGTAGATGAATGGGGCATTTGGACGGACGTAGAACCCGGTACCAATCCTGGATTTTTATACCAACAAAATAGCCTGCGGGATGCCCTGATTGCTGGCACCACGCTCAATATTTTTAATAACCATGCCGACAGAGTAAAAGGTGCTAACCTGGCCCAAAGCATTAACGTGTTGCAGTCGCTTATTCTTACCAAAGGCCGACAGATGATACTCACTCCTACCTATCACCTATTCGACCTGTACAAAGTGCACCAAGATGCGAAGCTGCTACCTGTAAAGTTCGACAGCCCGAACTATGAAATAGACGGTCAGAAAATCCCGGCCATCAACATCTCTGCTTCGCAGGATTCGGTAGGGGCAGTGCATGTGTCATTGGTAAATCTTGATCCTAATAGAAGTACTCAGGTGAAACTGAATCTAAAAGGAATCAGCTTTTCAAACGTTACCGGGCTGGTACTTACTTCCGCTAATCTTACTGACATCAACACGTTTGAAAAACCGAATAATCTACACCTGACCTCCTTTACCGGTGCCCGTAAAGACGGTGATAATCTGGTGGTGGATCTACCGGCAAAAAGCGTTGTGGTGGTAGAAGCGAAATAATGGTAACCTCAAATAAAACTAAGGCTAGCTACTAATCCCGTCATTGCGAGAAGGGCTTCGGCTCTGCCGTTGCCCGACGAAGCAACCTCATACTTAGGGAAATTGCTGCTCTTAAGGTTGCTTCGGCAAAGCCTGTCCCGAACTTGTTTCGGGAAACCTCGCAATGACGGAAACTCAGATTACAACTGCATTAGAAATAAGCCGGAGATACCATCCGGCTCCCTTTTTGCCCGTCAGCGGCAAAACGGAAATTCCCCATGTTTCAAAAAGAGAAGCCCGAACCATCCTTTCCTAAAAAAGTGTGGATAGCGGCCAGTATTGTAGCGCTGATTGCAGTGGTGCTGTTGTTGGTGAAAGCTGTTTTCAATGTGTTACTACTACTGTTTGCCGCTGTGCTAATCGGCGTCTTCTTTCGGGGCTTTGGCGCCATGATACAACGTACTTTCAAATGGAAGCCCGGCATTAGCCTCATCGTCGGTATTTTAATTACGGTGTTGTTTGTGGCGGGCCTATTTAGTTTGATAGGCGTAACGGTACAGCAGCAGATTGCAGAGTTTAGTAAAGACCTGCCTAATACCATACAAAACGCAAGGGCACAGTTAGCAAAAAGTTCGCTGGGGCAAAAGGTAGTGGAGAAACTTTCCGACCCTAAAACAGGGGAGCAGCTACAGGCTTTTGTAGGTACGTTTTTCAGTTCTACGTTTGGCCTGCTGGGCGATATTTATATCGTCGTTTTCCTGGGCATCTTCTTTACGGCTGATCCTAAAACGTATATTGGTGGCATTGTACAACTGGTGCCACCACCCGGCCGACCAAGGGCCAACGAGTTGTTTAATAAACTAGGAAGCAATCTGCGCAAATGGCTGAAGGGGCAGTTGTTTGCCATGCTGGTAATATTTGTACTAACGGCTGTAGGGTTGGTAATTATAGGCGTACCCATCTGGCTTACGCTGGCACTCATGGCGGGTTTGCTCAACTTCATTCCCAACTTCGGGCCGCTCATTGCCATGATTCCTGCCGTGCTGGTTAGTTTTTTAATAGGCCCCGAAACGGCTATCATCGTTGCCATTTTATACATTGTAATACAGGTGCTGGAAAGCAACTTCATAACCCCACAGGTACAGAAAAAACTGGTAGATATTCCACCGGCGCTGGGCATTATCGCACAACTTTTAAGTGGTGTTTGTACCGCCGGCTGGCGCCTACTGCTGCCCACCCCGCTAATATTGGTAATAATGACTGTAGTGCAGGAATTATACGTGAAGCCAATGGATGAAGCGGAAGAAGCATGACGTAAATAATCTTTTCTTACGTCTTGGTTCCTGTGCTTTTGCCTCAGTTTGTATCCTTACAAACCGGAAATTTTGAATAGAATGAATGGTTGATAATAAGCAACATAACTTCCCTTTTCCTATTTGGCACTCGGCCCGAATATTCCGGTTTGTGGGGATACAAACCAGGGCAAGATGGAATAAAGGCTGAAATGAAAAAGCCGGTAAAATAGTTAAGCTATTTTACCGGCTTCTGTATCGTATCTACAAATTACATCGTTTTCAGCATATTCTTGGTGTGTACCACATGTTCTTTAAACATTCCCAGTGCCAGCATAGCCAGGTTACGGCCATGCATTTCAGGCATACTTGTTTGCCCTTCGGAATTTTTCAGGTAGCTTTCTGCCAGGTCACGCAAAAATTCGTGGTTAGCCAACTGGGCTTTGATGTATGCTTTATCAAAAGCAGCACCCTTTGGTAAGGTTTTAATTTTGTTGAGCGTAGCAGTTGCATTCGCATCCATTGGCGGCACCTCGGTACCCAGATTTTTAAGAACAGTCGTAACGCCAATTGCTTCCCGCAGTTCGAAGTTGGAAAATTCTTTTGCCAGCGCATTAGTCGTTTTATCAACCGCTATTTCGCTGGTAAGCAACGATAGCATGGCGGGGCCAATAACACCATTGCGAAAGTCGCTCTCCGTTTTAGCATCTGGTGCAGGCATTGGGTAGTCGTGCCCATTATCAGCCTCAGGCTGTTTAGGCTGCTTGGTAGCCTGTGCCAATACTGCTCCGGACAATCCTATTAGTGAAGCTCCCAGGCCACCAACGGTAATTTTTGTAATAAAGGACCGTCTGTCCTTTGTACTACTGGTGTTTTCAGGTGGGTTTGTCGTTTCGTTTTGCATTATTAAAGTTTGAAATACCAGCGGCTATATAATCGTGCCATGCACAAAACAATTATTAGTACAGCTATCAGGAAAGTATTGTAGTTATATACAACTCCCTCATTATCAATTTGCAAAGCCTTAAAAACAGTTGGCAAAACGTAGATTACGATAATGCAGGTAATGATTGCAGGAAATAGATATTTCAGTATATCTCAATGTGAGATAATAAAGTTCAAGTCTTCTGCCGCTACCGCTAATACTGCTCCGCTTTGAGTCGTAAGCAGTATGGTTGCCCCCCGTTCCGGTCTGTATCCTCACAAACTGGAATAGCTGAATAGAATGACCGGTTGGTAATAAGCAACCTTGCTGCTCTTTTTTATCTCGTTGTTAGTTTTCCGTTTAGGTTCTTAGGGACACAAAACGAGGCAGGAGTATCGGTAGAAGAAAACATTGTTATGGGCAAAATGATCGTCTTACAATTTATTAAATCTTATTTAAGTCAACTTCATATCCTGCTGCTCTTAATACTTTACCAATTTTTAAACTATCCTCCTCTATATCAGAAAATTTTTCGACAAGTAGTCCATTTAAATCTGATGGAAATTCAACTTCTTTTCCAACTAAAGCACAGGTTCTGCCCCTTCCAAGTAAACCGAATAAATAGCCATGTTCAAAAACCACATTCTGTCTGCTTCGAGGTTTTTCAATCCCATCCTTCAACTTACCGATGTCATCGGGAGTGTATAAAATGAATCCAAACCCAACATTATTAATATTCCGCTCTAATTTTTCAATTATTGTAAGACTGCTATCAGGTTCTTTATCTAAAACAATTGGATTGAAGTCTAGTTTCTTAAGTAAAACGACTAATTTATTTCTTTCAAAATGATCTCTACCATGAACAATAAAAATATTTCTTGAATGTTCTATTGCTTCAGCTTTTCTTTCAAGTACAGCAAAAACATTCTTGAAAAATATCTCCGGAGTTGTGTTTAAATCATCTGTAAATTTAGTGTCCCCAGGCTTCAGATATTGATAATTATTAGGCCTTTCATTCCAGGTCTTAGTGGATGTAGAATTTATCTGTCCTGCAACAAAAACAGGGATATTAGCTAATAAACCTTTTTGTATAGAATCCGACGTCCCCTTTCCTCCCCCAATTGCGATTAGACAGTCTACTTGTTGAATAAAATAAGTTCTTACTGCTTGCCACCACCTCAAATCATCATACTTATGTACAGTTCCAACAGTTGGAATATCTTCAGCTGTATCGGGTAGCAGGAAAAGAACTTTCTCTTTTACTTCTTCAGCGGCACTGTGTAACAGAAGATTTATTTCATCAGCAATAAGTTTTTCATTATCACGATTTGATGATAAAACAATTGTATGATTGTGCTTAACAATAAAATATGCAAGTGTTTTACAATATTCTGCAATCTTTTCTTTGTTGTTCGGGGTATCCCTATTTTCTTTCCAACTACCTTGAAATAATATTTTCATTTTTAAATTTTATTGCATGACTCAAAATGAGCAGCGTTTCCTTGAAGTTATAAAGAAGCATTTTTTATAATCGTCCCCTTTTGCCCCGGTTTGAAGGGACACAAACCAAGGCAAGGTGAAAGTATTAATAAGTAAAACCACCACTCCAGTCTCCAAACGAGTAGACTATAAAGAACAACAATAGCATAAAAGCAAGAATGAGAGTCCCGATAATTGTATTTATTATTTGAATACCATTCGTTTCACCTGGTTTGGTTGTTTCATAAACTATAAATGCATCTATTACCAAGACAAATACTGGTAGCACAAAGTCTTTACTCTTTAGGTCGTCAATATTATATAAAGTATGTATCAGGGTAATGATACAGGCAATTATTCCGGTAATGTTCAAGCTTACTGTATGCTTACCGCTCATTTGTTGTAACTTACGAGGAGTGAGTTTTTTAGATGAATTTCTTTTCTCTTTTGCTCCGGTTTGTGAGGGCAGAAAACAGGGCAGAAGGCTGTATTTTAATTATTCTGCCTGTGTACTTGCAGTAGTGGATGTT
>CAXTDG010000085.1:0-2569 GCA_964242675.1 uncultured Chitinophagaceae bacterium | reverse complement strand
GATGTTCTTAATTTATATACTCCATTAAACCCATAATTCCTCCAACTTTTAATAGCTCTTTTATTGTTGTAGGTTGGTATTTTAAAACTGACCTCCAAAATGGAATCTTTAATCCTGATTTCACCTTTCAGGTTCAATTGAGGTTTGTGTCCCTTCTGGTAAACCAAATGCAAACTATCAGCAGAAATAATGTTTTCAATCTTCTGTATGTAAATCCAGTTGGAAGAACTTAGTTCATATGTATCCATTTCAATGTTATGCAGACTCCAACCTCTGCCTTTTATATCATAAGGTATTTCAATTGATAGCGAATCTAAGTTTGCTTTATGTAAGTACGCAACGCTTTGTGCTACTTCTTTATGGTAACAACTTGGAAGCAGGGCCATAAAAAAAAGCGTAAGGATAAATCTCAATGTTTAATTTTTAAAGACCTACACTCATGTTATTGCTTTTGCCCCGGTTTGTGTCCCCACAAACCGGAATGATTGAATAGAATGAATGGTTGATAAAAAGTAACGTCGCCTTCCTTTTCCTATCTGGTAGTTGGCTTAACCATTCCGATTTGTGGGGACACGAACCGGGGCAGGGGAGAAAAGCTATTTAAAGCCTAACTCATTTAGCCATTTTATTAATTTGTCTATTTCTTTTGCATTAAGTTTAGTATAGGATTCAGATGTTTTTGCATCGCCTAAACTCAGTTGGTATTTGCCGCTTAGCACATAAATATTATAGCTTTTATTACGGTATAAAATATCTTCATTTTCGCCCAATCGTGTTGCCGCCTTTGTTATATCAGCAATAAATTTTGAAATATTCGAAGAATCTTCTGCGTCATTAACACCAAATGAAATGCTTGTTTTCATCGACTTATAAGTCGTATTAGGAAAAGAAAAGTATATGTACTTATTAGTGTCAGCATTCGGGAACTTAATAAAGCCTTTTACTTCACATTCCATGTAGCCTATGTAGGTTACTTTTTTAAATGCAATAATCTTAGTTTCAGATTGCGCTATTGTAAATGATACAGTCAATAATAAGAGCACCAAAATCAATAAGTTTCTCATTTGTTGTAGTTCAAGGAAATGAATCAGTTGTAATAAAAGGTTTTAGGGTAGTTAGCTTACGATTCTGGTTCGCTTATAAATGAATCAGACCAAAAATGAACAGATTTGCGCCAAATAGATTCAATGATGTTTTCAACCTAAAAAGTGGTTAATTAAAATCGAAGGAGGTTCCGTCATCAAAATTAATTTTTGTTTTAATTCCAGATTTGATCATTTCGACAGCCAGATTATATGGATTTTTTACTAAATGTCCTTGAAATGCAACAAATACTTTAGCGCCTTCATAAAATGTAATTCTTAAACCTATTAATCCAAATTCATCAGGTTCAAAGAACTCATACTTAAATATTTGAGGGTTTGTTCCTTCAATCTTAGGTTTATTTTCTTCAACTTCAAATCTCTTCCTACAAAGCAATTTATAATTTTCCAGTTCTTTATCCTCATAGATCAAAAAATCTATCAGGACGTGACATTCTCCTTCAAATTGTTTTCCGAATTTATGGTAATAAAGCCCGTGCCCAATATGAAGAAAGCATGAATAAAGTCTATTAAAATCTGGCCGTCCAATTAAAACAGGAAACGAAGGCCCATCCTTAACTTTGATATTAATTGATTGTGGCTGTTTCATCAAAACGTGAATGAAGTCGTATTTTTTACTTTCTAATGCTCGCTTTACTTTTGTTTGAGTGTGGATAAAAGCAATTCTATTATTGCCTACAACGCTTGCTAAAGAAGCCATCAAAAACTCATCATCATTAGATTTTTTCGAATTATGTTCATTGCAAGATGGAACTGTAATTAGATTTTTGCGAAACTCTGAGGTATTAATATCTTTTTCCTCAGGGAAAAGACAAAGCGGTGGAACATGTTCTCTCGATGTTGCAAGTTCACTGCACATATAGCACTTACAATCATGCTTATTCTTTTTCATAAGAAAGTCTTTTTTAAATTTTCCAACTCATTAATCGTCGAACGAATAATGACAATTATAATTTTTCATATCTGATCTTCAAATTGACTATAAAAACAAACGCAACTTTAATAGTTGCGTTTGTTGAATATTTTACCCCTGCACCAACCCCATCTTCTCCATCATCTGCGGGGTCTTCCGTAAGGCAATTGTTGCTGTTGCCAGAAACTCATCCATCCATTCTTTAAAGTTGTCGTAAGATTCATCCCTTTCGACGGTGGCTTCCTGTGCTTCGCCGGTTTCTTTGGCATGGGCTATGGCAAGGTTCGTTAGGTTGTCAAAACCCGCTTTGGCAGCTTGCAATTCGGCTTCGTCTACACCTTTGCTATCCATAGCCGCTATGTAGTCCGCATCGGCCAGTACGCCTTTGTAAAACTGCAGGCCCTGTGCGGTAAAACCGCTCTGGCTTTCCTTGCGTTTGCCTTTCAGGCCCAGCGTGGTTTTGGCAGCCGTATCGTTTCTAAACTTCATGCGGGCCAGTTCAATATGCTCCATGTAATCAGGGTACAGGGCTGCAATGGCATCGTTGTACAGC
>CAXTDG010000084.1:0-11305 GCA_964242675.1 uncultured Chitinophagaceae bacterium | reverse complement strand
ATATTTATGCTTCACAACCACTAAGCCGTGATTGGATTTATGTAGATGCACAGAATGGTAAAATTCTTTTCCGCAATCCTATTATTCATCATGCTTCTGTAAATACAAACGTGACTACCCGCTATGCTGGAAACAGAACAATTAAGGTTAAGCAAATAAGTGGCAATGATCCTAATTCAGGCTTACCATTAACCAGCAGCCATCTCACTTCTGAGCCGCTTTATGTAACAGGAGGCTTAACCTATGTTTTGCTTGATGATACCCGTGGACAGGGTATGGAAACGTACGATATGAACGGAGTAGGTGGTGCACCTGTATCGCTACCTGGCATTTATGCCCAGGGTAAAAGCTTTACTGATATGGATAATAACTGGACTGTGGCTGAACATAGAAGAGGCGGCACAGGGCAAGGACCAGCTGAAGCTGAAAATGATGATATTGCCTGGGATGCACACTGGGGTGCCGAAATGGTATACGATTATTGGGGAGCCAGACATAACCGCCTTAGTTATGATGGTATGAATGGAAAAATCAAAAGTTTCATTCACTACGGCCCGGCTTACGACAATGCTTTTTGGGATGGCACTGAAATGACCTATGGTGATGGTTCTGGTACCAACTTGGGTGGTTTTAGAGCGCTAACTTCACTGGATGTTTGTGGCCACGAAATTGGCCATGGTGTATGTTCTTCTACAAGCGATTTGGCTTACCAGGGTGAATCTGGTGCTATGAACGAAGCCCTGAGTGACATTTGGGCTGCTTGTATTGAGCATTATGTTGCAACGGTAGTCGATCCAACACTTGACAACGTTTATCGTCCTTTTTATATAGGTGAACAAATTGCCGCCACTTTCGATGCTCCACTACGCCGTATGGACAATCCAAAAACGGCTGGTAACCCAGATACTTATGGTGGCACCAACTGGACGAACACTGTAAACTGCACACCAACATTGGCTAATGACCAATGTGGTGTTCACAACAATAGCGGTGTACTTAACCATTGGTTTTACTTGTTAACAGTTGGTAGTGGTACTGGTAGTGGTCCCGATGCCCGTTATAGAAGAACAGATTCTGATGATGGTATTAATGATAATAACCAGGCTTATACGGTTAATGGTGTTGGCTTTGCCGTTTCTGAGCAGGTTACATTCCTGATGGAAACAATGCTGAGCTCAGGAGCAACTTATGCTGAAGCTCGTACCATGGCTATAGCTGCTGCCATTAGTATAAGTGGTAATGCCTGTAGTAGTTTGGTTCAATCTGTAACCAATGCATGGTATGCAGTAGGTGTTGGCCCTCAGTTCGTAACACCTTGTGTTACTACATTAGGTTTTTCACAAGTAGCTACTACTATAAGTGAAGGCACAAGTGGTCAGGTTGGTTGTGCGGCGGTTAGCAATATCTCGGTACCAATGCTGGTTCCTGCAAATGGCATAGCTACTATTACTTTAGGTGGTACTGCTACGCTAAATGAAGATTATGCTATCTCGTCCATGTCATTTTCCAATAATACAAATGCTGCCGTACTGCGGAACCTAACTATTGGTGTAAAGAACGATGCCATTATAGAAAACGCTGAAACCATTACACTATCATTATCACTTACCAATGCTGGAAGTGCCCCTACTAATACCAGCTATACAGTAACTATTACGGATGATGATGTTTTGCCAACTATTGGTAGTGATTCTATAACCTTATTTGCAGAAACTTTTACTGGTGCTACAAATGGTTTTGGTAACCCTGCTGGTTGGACAGAGCAAACAGAATTGATGGGCACCGCTACAAATGAATGGGCTGTAAACAATGAAAAAATTGTTGTTACCGGATATGACCCGTTATTAGGAACACCGTTGGCTGCAGGTTTTTATAATCCGCTAACGCAGAGTCAGACACGGATAAAAAGAAATGCCATTAATGATGCAAGAGGGTTGAGCAATTTGCGATTAAGCTTTGACTACACGGTACAAGGTGAGTTAGATGTAACGTCTACGAACATTGGCAACCAGCCTGCCTTCGACTATTTCTCTATTCTCTACTCTTTTGATGGTATCAACTATTCTGAGTTTGCTACAGATTCTATTAAGCGATATGCATCTATATTACCCTCCGGCAATATTCATTTCAGTGCAACTTTGCCGTCTTTCATCAACAATCAACAATTTTACCTGGCTTTCCGTTGGACCAATGATGCGAATGCTGGTGGACCACAAAGCGTTACCATTGACAATGTTGTTCTGAAAGGTTTACCTAAGAAAATTGAAACCACTTTGGGTAGCGGTATTTCCCAAAACTTAAGTGCTGGAAACGACGTGTATTATTATAGCCAACAAGATGGTGACATCATCGCCAGAATCAACAAATCGGGAAGCTTTGACTATGGTTGTACTTCCGCTACACTTGAAAAAGCAGGTAGCAGTACCTTTTCTTTTTACACAGAAGGAGCCGTATCGAATGTTACAGGTGATAAAGTAATTCGGGTTGTCCCTATAAGCAACAATGCTATAGGTACCAATACGGTATCTATTTATTACACGCAAGCAGAAATCAATGCTATTGAGTCAGCCACTAATACTGGCCGCACAATGTTCACTATGTATAAAACTACGGCCCCAGCTTATACTGGTGCTGCGGCGGCTAACGTAGAGAAAAAAGCGGCTAATTACCAGGCTATTTCTTCAAACGGTAATATAATTGGTGGTGTATTTACTGCCACTTTTAATACCGGCTTCTCTGCTTTTGCTTTAGGTGCGCCCACTGCTGTTATTCTGCCAGTTGTATGTACCAATTTTGCGGCCCGTCTGGCTGGTACTACTGCTCAGCTACAATGGAAAGTGGCTACCGAAGTAAACAACAAATATTTTGAAATAGAACGTAGCATTGATGGCGCAAACTTCAGTGTGATTGCTAAGGTACAGGCCGATGCTGCTAACCGGGGCGTTTATGAACTAGCCGATGCCAACACAACAGGTTTGAAAGCTGCTTATTATCGCATTCGCCAGTACGATGCTGATGGTCGAAATACTTACATCTGCCAGACAGCTTTTGTACGTTTCAACAATGCTACAACTCTGGTAATTGGAAATATCTATCCAAGCCCTGTTACCAATTCGGGCTATATCCAAATCAGTGCTGACAAAGCTTTCCGCCTGCAAGCTGATTTTATAAATGTAGCTGGCCAAACCATTCGTAGTAATGTGCAGTATATAGCTGCAGGAAACAGCAATGTTGAAGTATTGAAATCAAAATTGCCTGCCGGTACGTATATGATTCGCCTGACCGATGGCGAAAACGGCACTTTACTTAAAACTCAAACCTTCATACAACAGTAACGCCCGTTCTATCTGTATATTCTAAAAAATAAAACCGGCCGGTGCTTGTCACCTGGCCGGTTTTTTATTTTTAGGCTGTTTTACTTTCGTGTTGAAACTGATCTATCGGCTTGTTTACTACATAATAGTATTTGCTACTTCTTCTATCGTTTTTGCATCCGGGAAAAATTCCAGGAGACGGCTAATGATTTCTTCAACCACAGCATCCGGACAGCTTGCACCGCTGGTCATTAAAATTTTTACTGGTTCTTTTGGGGGTAAAAAATTCTCGGTTACGCTTTCTTCTTTTGTTCGCCAGTTGTAATGGGAGATAAGCTTGCCAGATAAAATTTTGGCAGCCGAATCAATGTAATAAGTCGGCAGTTTTTCTTCGCACAATTCTACCAGGTGGCTGGTGTTACTGCTATTGCAACCACCAGCCACTATTGCCAAATCAGCCTCCGTTTGTAGCAAGCCAATTACGGCACTTTGATTTTCGCTGGTTGCATAGCAAAGCGTATCACGGGTGTCGGCAAAACGGGTTTGCAGGTTTTCTTCTGTCAGGTTGTAATACTCTTTCACTACACCTTTCAAGTAATCGGCTATGGCTTGTGTATCAGTAGCTAGTTGGGTAGTTTGGTTAATGACCCCCAACCGCTGTAAATCTTTTGAAACATCGAAACCAGCGCTGTATCGTCCCGCAAATTCGGTATAAAAATCAGCAGCTAGCTTTTCACCAGTAATGTATTTCGCCAGTTCACCCGTTTCCTTCAAATCATTTACCACTACTGTAGGCGCAATGGCTGCACTGCGGCTAAAGGTTGCCCGTGTTTCTTCATGCTTAGGTTTGCCATGGATGACAATGGAATAGCCTTTACCCCCAATATCATCGCCTTTATTCCAAACTTTTTTTACAAACGGGCAAGTGGTATTGTAGGTTGTCGGTTCAATGCCTACGTTGCGGAGTTCTTCTTCTATTTTTAGAGAAGTGCCAAATGCAGGGATAATGACCACATCATCAGGCGTTAGCAAATTAAATGGAATAAGTTGTTTGCCGCTGGTGTCTTGCAAAAAATGAATTCCTTTTGCTATCAGGTCTGCATTTACCTGCGGGTTATGAATCATTTCGCTGAGCAGGTAGATGCGTTTACCCGGATTTTCTTCTACACATCGAAAAGCGATTTCAATGGCATTTTCTACGCCGTAGCAAAAACCAAAATGGCGGGCCAGATAAATTTGAACCGGGCCAAAATGGAGGAGGGTAGGTGTGAAGTCTTTTTTCATTTTGTCCTGCGCCTTACGGTAATGCTTTACCGCACTTATCAGCGGACTGCGATATGCCACCGGAACGTTGAACTGCTTCATAGGGCAAAGATAGTCGACAGTCAACAGTTAGCAGTCGGCAGGAATAATCGTAACATTTTAAAGAGTAATTCCGACCTGGTGCTTTGCATTATTGCTACTGAACTGCATCTTATTACTTCGATTACCTCTTAACTGTCAGCCTTTTCACGGTTTTCCTGCTGACTGCTGACTGTTGACTGTCGACTCCGGCTATCTTCGCCTTTATGAGTTGGAGCACTTTTGTAGCTAAAAAATTACTCACTGGTCCGCAGCAGTCTTTTTCCCGCTTTATCATACGGTTATCGGTGGGGGCCACTGGATTTAGTGTGGCCGCTATGCTGATAACGCTGTGCTTGGTCAATGGGTTTCAGGAAACAGTAAGCAGCAAAGTGTACAGTTTTTGGGGCGATATTCATGTGAAATCGTACGAGCAATCGCAAGCACTGGTAAGTGAGGAAACACCTTTTGAAAGTAGCCCTGCATTGGAACAAGCCATTCGTACATCTCCAAACGTTGCCCATGTGCAGCCTTTTGCCACCAAAAGCGCTATTTTAAAAAAAGGCGAAAATTTTTCTGGTATCATCCTGAAAGGTATCAACCCACAATTTGACTGGCAGCATTTTCAACCATTTTTACAACAAGGTAGCCGCCTCAATTTCAATGATACTTTGTACAGTAAGGAAATTATAATAAGTACAGGTATTGCCAATACATTACAACTGAACACTGGCGATACTCTGCAAACGTATTTTCTAAGAGGCGAAAGTAATTTGCAATATCGCAACCTGCGGGTGGCTGGTATTTACCGCAGTGGCATAGAAGAGTACGATCAGAATTTTGCCTTGGCTGATCTGCGATTATTGCAGAAAATGAATGTGTGGGATCCCAACCTGATTGGTGGCTACGAAGTGTGGATTAAAAAAATGAAAACGCTGAATGTAACCAGCGATAGCATTTACAACCGCTTGCCTCAGGGATTAAATAGCCTGACTATTGAACAAATGTATCCCAGTATTTTCGATTGGCTTAGTGTACAGCACCAAACCAAATGGATTGTAGTGATAGTGATGGGCGTCGTGGCATTCATTAACCTGATTACTTTTTTGCTCATCATTGTACTCGACCGTACCAGCATGATAGGATTACTGCAATCTTTAGGCGCTGGCAATGCTTCTATTCAACAGGTGTTTTTGTGGTATGGTAGCTACATCAGCTTATTTGGTATTGGCGTTGGTGGATTGTTAGGATTGGGAATTTGCGTGGCTGAATATTTTTTTAAGTTTATCAAAATGGATGAATCTACTTACTACGTTAGCTATGCACCAGTTGCTTTTGATTGGTTGCAAATAGGAGCCATCATTGGTGGCACTGCGTTGCTTTGCTTTATCATACTTATCATTCCTTCTTTTTTTGTAAGCCGCATTACACCATTAAAGGCATTACGGTTTAGGTAAAAGAAAGTCAATAGAAGGTAGTAGACAGTCGGCAGGATAAACCTACATATTTAACCACAACTCAGCCTTTTATGATAAAAGATAAGGTAAGCACCAAGCAGTCATAAAGCAGTCAGCAAATCCTTACCGAAGATTTACCAACAACCATTCACAAAATTTAACCCCCATGCTTAAAAGCATTCATCATATAGCTATCATCTGTTCTAATTACGATAAGTCAAAAGCCTTTTATACACAGGTGCTAGGGCTTTCTGTTTTGCAGGAACATTACCGGGAAGCCAGAAATTCCTGGAAACTGGATCTAGCATTAGGAAATCAATATGTTATTGAGTTATTTTCTTTTCCCGACCCGCCTGCACGGCCTAGCCGGCCAGAAGCGGCCGGGTTGCGGCACCTTGCTTTTGCGGTGGAAAATATTGAGGAAGCAGTTGCACAATTGCACTTACATCAAGTAGTTACCGAACCCATTCGTGTAGATGAGTATACCGGCAGGCGTTTTACTTTTTTTGCTGATCCAGATGGTTTGCCGCTGGAGTTTTATGAAAATTAGAACTGCATTGGAACGGCATGTATTTTGAACAAAGCCGAACAAACAACTTCTTAATAAACCCTAGTGGTTTTCAAATTTTCGTTATGAAAGAAAGAATTAAAGCAAATATCGGTATTAGCGAAGAGCACAAACAGCTTATTGCCAATGATATGCAGATAGTCCTGGCTGATGAAGTAGTTATATACATGAAGACCCGCAACTACCACTGGAATGTGGAAGGTGACAACTTTATGGAGCTTCACAAAATGTATCAAAAAATGTACGAACAGCTGGAAGAATTTATTGACGAAACGGCTGAACGTATCCGTACAATAGGTCATTACGCACAGGGGCGTTTGAAAGATTTTATTCAACAAACACATTTGGTAGAGCAGGATTATACAAATGAACAACAAGTACAATTCAGGAATCTGCTGGATGACCATGAAACAATTATTCGCTACCTGCGGGAACTGGTAGACAAGTTTGCCGATGAATATGGTGATGCTGGTAATGCTGATTACCTTACCGGATTGATGGAAGCTCATGAAAAGCTTGCATGGTTTCTACGCAATTATATTCAGAAGTAAGCTTTGTAATAGCGTATAAAAAAACAGGTAGTAATTCTTACTACCTGTTTTTTTATGTAATACTGTTTATATGCTACCTGATATTTAAGGCTATATGGCAAGAGCTAATTCTTTTTCAAAAGCAATGAAATTTACTAAGTTTTTGCTGCGATTAAAAATTGGAAACCCTTTAATATGGCAACGATAGAGGCTGCCGTTTTTCTTGTAATTAATAATAGAAGTTTCGAAAGCAGCTTTGCGATTAACTGATCGCCGGATATTTTCTTTCGTTTCTTCATCAGTCATTTTTCCCTGAAAAAGAATAGGTGTTTGCCCGATTACTTCCTGGGGTAAATACCCGGAAAGCTTAGCAATACTGCTGCTGGCATATACAATTCGCAGCTGTGGTGTTGTTACCAATACTGTGCTGTTGTGGTTGAAGAGTTGCTCGGTAAAATCAAATCGATGCTTCCATTGCTGAGATTGCGCTAATTTTTCTAAAGCTATTTTATCGTCAACAAGTGATTGCATTTTTCGGTAGCCATCCAGGAAAATGTCCATACTCATCGGTACCCCAGAAACTGTAGTGTCACACAAATCATTAATCCTCATTTGAGTATATATTTTATGGTCAAATATACTCAAACGAGGATTAGATACTTTTTATTGATAAATAAGTGGTAACTGGTGTTTTAAGAACCACAAACCAAACAACCTTCCTGCATGGTACAAGCAGCACCTTCTACAATTTCCTCAACAGCCAGAGCGGTTGTAGGCACTACAGGCTCCATTTGTTTGCTGCCTTGTTTTTCTACCGTAAACTGTACGGCTTGCGTTGCAGCTTGTGTGCGCAGGTAGTACATGCCGGTTTTCAATCCTTTCTTCCAGGCGTGGAAGTGCATGGAAGTAAGTTTGGAAGCCGTTGGCGTGTCTACAAATAAATTCAGGCTTTGGCTTTGGCAGATATAAGCACCCCTGTCAGCAGCCATATCAATCAGGTTACGTTGTTTTATTTCCCAAACGGTTTTATACAACTCTTTGATGCTGGCAGGAATTTCCTCAATATGCTGTATAGAACCATTGGCCGCAATGATTTTATTTTTCATTGTTGGCGTCCAGAGATTCAATGCTACAAGATCTTTTAGTAAATGCTTATTTACAATTACAAACTCACCACTTAGTACCCGGCGGGTATAAATATTACTGGTGTAAGGTTCAAAGCACTCATTATTACCCAAAATCTGCGAAGTGCTGGCAGTAGGCATAGGTGCAACTAGAAGTGAGTTACGAACACCATGTTCCATTACTTCAGTACGCAGGCTATCCCAATCCCACATACCACTTGGTTGTACATTCCATAGATCGAACTGGAATTTGCCCTTAGATAGAGGAGAACCGGGGAAAGTTTCGTAAGCACCTTCTTTTATTGCCAAATCCTTACTAGCCGTCATGGCAGAGAAGTAGATGGTTTCGAAGATGTTTTTATTCAGCATCTTAGCCAGTTCGCTTTCGAAAGGTAGCTTCATGCAGATAAATACATCGGCCAAACCTTGTATACCTAAGCCGATAGGACGATGACGCAAATTGCTGCGTTCCGCTTCTGGTACGGGATAAAAATTGTTGTCAATGATCTTGTTCAGATTCTTGGTTACCTGGTAGGTTACATCATACAATCTTTGAAAATCAAACTTGCCGTCCTGCACAAAACGAGGCAAGGCCAAAGATGCCAGGTTACAAACGGCTACTTCATCTGGGGAAGTATACTCCAGAATCTCTGTACAAAGGTTACTGCTCTTAATAGTACCTAGGTTTTGCTGATTGCTTTTGCTGTTAGCAGCGTCTTTATACAGCATATAAGGTGTACCAGTTTCTATCTGCGACTCCAGGATGGCAAACCACAGATCTTGTGCTGGAATAGTTTTGCGGGCACGGCCTTCATTTTCGTATTTGGTATAAAGGGCTTCAAATTCTGCACCCCAGCATTCGCTTAGGCCCGGTGCTTCGTTAGGGCAAAATAGACTCCACTGACCATTGGATTCTACCCGTTTCATGAACAGGTCACTTATCCAAAGGGCATAAAACAGATCACGGGCACGGGCTTCTTCTTTACCATGGTTTTTCCGCAGGTCAAGGAAATCGAACACATCTGCATGCCAGGGCTCAAGGTAAATAGCAAAAGCACCTTTACGCTTACCACCGCCCTGATCTACGTAACGGGCAGTATCGTTAAATACCCGCAGCATGGGAACCAGGCCATTGCTGGTACCATTTGTACCACCAATATAGCTACCAGTTGCCCGAATATTGTGAATGGCTAAACCAATACCACCAGCACTTTGAGAGATTTTAGCAGTTTGCTTCAACGTATCGTAAATGCCTTCGATGCTGTCATCTTTCATAGTAAGCAAAAAGCAAGATGACATTTGCGGCTTAGGTGTACCAGCATTGAAAAGGGTAGGCGTGGCATGTGTAAACCAGCGCTCACTCATCAAATTGTAGGTTGCAATTATGTTTTCAATATCGCCTTTATGAATGCCTACAGCTACCCGCATATACATGTGCTGAGGACGTTCCGCAATTTTACCATTCACCTTTAATAAGTACGATTTCTCTAAGGTTTTGAATCCGAAATAGTCAAATCCAAAATCACGGTCGTAAATAATAGTGCTATCCAGCAGTTCCGCATTGTCTTCAATAATTTTCATTACATCATCGGCAATCATTGGCGTTCTGCGTCCATTTACCGGATCAGTGTAATTGAATAGCTTCCGCATGGTTTTAGAAAACGACTTCTCAGTATTCTTGTGCAGATTGCTAATGGCAATACGGGAAGCCAGGATAGCATAATCCGGATGCGTAGTAGTGAGTGAAGCTGCCGTTTCAGCGGCAAGGTTATCCAGTTCAGTAGTGCGTACACCTTCATAAATGCCTTCAATGGTTTTTTTTGCCACTTCATGCACATTTACCATCGGGTGCAGGCTATACGATAGCTTTTCAATACGGGCCGTTACCTTATCGAACTTCACCGACTCTTGCTTTCCGTCTCTTTTAATTACGAACATGGTAGTAGGTTTTATGATTTAAAAATTATGATTTGAGATTTTTTGAGACAAAACTTTCTTATTTAGCTTATGTAAAGCTAATCAATTGAGATTAAAACTAAAATGATTGGTTAAAAATCTTCTTCTAGGCTAAAAGCTTGTGCTTCTTTACTACTTGACAAAATGCCTGCTTTCTGATAATCTCCCACCCGTTTTTCGAAGAAGTTTGTTTTTCCTTGTAAGGAAATCATTTCCATAAAGTCGAACGGATTGGTAGCGTTGAACATTTTTGTATAGCCTAATTCATCCAGCCAGCGGTCAGCAACAAACTCAATATACTGTTTCATCAGGTCGGCATTCATACCAATCAGTCTTACAGGTAGTGCTTCGGAGATGAACTCTTTTTCAATTTTTACAGCATCACTAATGATGTCGTATACCTGCTCCTGACTCAGGCGGGTATTAAGCATTTTGTATAGCAAGCAGGCAAATTCGCAATCCCTCGTCCCGGCTAATTAGCTCGTTGCTGAACGTAAGCCCAGGCATTAATCCTCTCTTTTTCAACCAGAAGATAGAACAAAAGCTACCACTAAAGAAAATTCCTTCTACTGCTGCAAAAGCCACCAAACGTTCGGCAAAGTTTCCATTATCAATCCAGCGTAATGCCCATTCAGCTTTCTTCTTTACTGCTGGCACCGTATCAATAGCATGAAACAGTCTGTCTTTTTCTTGAGGATCTTTGATGTAAGAATCAATTAACAGGGCATAGGTTTCGGAGTGAATGTTTTCCATCATTATCTGGAAACCATAAAAGCAACGAGCCTCTGGTAATTGTACCTCACTCATAAAGTTTACCGCCAAATTCTCATTTACAATGCCATCGCTGGCGGCAAAAAATGCCAGTACATGAGAAATGAAATGACGTTCGCCATCATTCATATTAGCCCAATCCTTGGCATCAGCACTTAGATCTATTTCTTCTGCGGTCCAAAAACTAGCTTCATGCTTTTTATACATTTCCCACACAGCTGGGTAGTTAATAGGAAGGATAACG
>CAXTDG010000083.1:0-11352 GCA_964242675.1 uncultured Chitinophagaceae bacterium | reverse complement strand
TGCCGACCTTCGGGTTATGAATCCGATGCTCTAACCAGCTGAGCTACCTCGCCATAGGTTGGGGGCGCAAATGTAAGAGAACCATGTTTTCTGGCAAACAGTCCACATCACATTATTTACAAAAAAAATGACCCACTGTAGAAACAGCGGGTCTTACGATTGCTTGCCATATGAAAAATCGGTAATAAAAATCTTTAGATTTGAACGAATACAATATTCGCTGTTTTTATTTTCTACTAGCCAATAGTCCTGCTACCTTATTGTTAATTCTTTTTAGCAGATTTTAAACCATCTAGACAAATATAATGCAGAACTGTGCAAAGAAGAGTAACATAGTAAAAAATTTAATTTAACTAACCAGTTAAATTTTCCTCCCCGGGTATACTTTTAGTGCTGCTTCCAGGCAATTCATTGCCTCATTTATAGCATCAACATTTAAAACATAAGCCAGTCGGACTTCATTTTTGCCTAACCCCGGTGTGCCATAAAAGCCAGTGGCAGGGGCTAGCATCGCCGTTTGTCCATTGTAGTCGAAGCTTTCCAGCAACCATTGGCAAAAGGTGTCAGCATCATCAATAGGCAAACGGGCAATAGCATAAAAAGCACCACCAGGTACCGGGCAAAAAACATTTTCCATTGCATTTAAACGTTCTGTCAACACGTTCCTACGGCGTAAATATTCTGCTTTAGTTGCTTTGAAATAATCAGCAGGCAGATCAATAGCAGCTTCACCCATTATCTGCGCCAATCCGGGCGGACTTAAACGGGCCTGCGCAAATTTCATAGCCGCATTCAGTACTTGTTGATTTTTGGTTACAAATGCACCTAGTCTTGCTCCACAGGCACTATATCTTTTAGATACGGTATCCATTAGAATAATATTGTCATCTGCACCCTGCAAGTGCATAGCGCTGGTGTGAGTACCATCGTAGCAAAATTCCCGGTAGGCTTCATCCGCAAATAAGTAAAGGTTATGCTTTAGCACAATCTGCTTCAGCGTTTCCATTTCTGCCGCACTGTATAGATAACCAGTTGGGTTATTAGGATTGCAAACCACAATGGCTTTGGTACGGGGTGTTATTGCTTTTTCAAAATCTTCGATGGGCGGCAGGGCAAATCCGGTTTCGATATAAGAGGTTATGGGCACCACCTTTACACCAGCCTCTACCGCAAAACCATTGTAATTGGCATAAAACGGTTCGGGTATTATTACTTCATCTCCCTCATCCAGGCAAGCCATAAAGCCAAAAAGAATAGCTTCTGATCCTCCGGTAGTAACAATAATTTGATTGTGATTTACCTGAATGCCTACGCTTTCATAATACTGCACCAGTTTTCTGCGATAACTTTCGTTGCCGGCACTATGGCTGTATTCCAGTACTTTAATATCACTATTCTTTACCGCATCTATCATTTCATGCGGGGTTTCAATATCCGGTTGGCCTATATTCAAATGGTAAACTTTAATTCCCCTTTGCTTGGCTGCCTCTGCATACGGAACTAATTTGCGAATAGGGCTAGGCGGCATTTGAATGCCTCTTTGGCTAATAGTAAGCATAGTAGTGGTTTGAGATGAGGGCAAAAATAAAGCCCTCTGTTTTGCAGAGGGCTTATTAATAGATTTATAAAGAAGATTTTATGATTTGGCGGCTATTACTTCACCATTGATGGTAAGCACTTTGGTATCTGGTACGTTTACGAGTTTCACTGTTACCCGTTTAGTAAAGCTTCCCATTGTTTTTGCATCGTAAGTCACCTTTATCTTCCCTTTTTTACCAGCCATTACTGGCGTTTTGGGATATTCAGGCGTAGTACAGCCACATTCAGCAGTAGCGCTTTCTACAATCACCGGGGCTTTGCCCATGTTCGTAAAAGTAAACTCAACGGTAGCTGGTGTATTCTGATTCACTTTTCCAAAAGCGTAAGTGTCTTTGTCAAATTTTATCAGGGCATCGGCCTTATTTTGGCCAATAGCTACAAAAACGGCACATGCCAGCAACGAAGCAAACAGAATCTTCATCAATCAATTTTTAGTCTTGTACTTTAGAAACACCTTTGTTTTCAGGAGCAGGTGTAGAAGGGGTAGAATACACTGTACCTGTGATGTAAATCACTTTTTGCTGACCGCCATTGTAAGTAAGTGTTACAGGCTTGTTGAAGGCACCTTCAGCAGCAGCATTATAACCTACCGTAATTTTGAAATTTTCGCCTGGAGAATAAGTACCAGCTTTCCAAACGGGTGTAGTGCAACCACAACCAGCCTGTACATTTTCCAGTTTCAAAGAATCTTTACCACTGTTTTTCAATTCAAACTCGGTTGTCACTGGTTTGCCCTGTGGTATTTTACCAAAATCGTGGGTTGATTCTTTCAACCAAAGAGCATCGGTGCCAGCAGGTGTTTTTGTTTCAGGTTGTTCACCAGCTGTTACAGTTTTAAGAGCAGGAGCAGCTACAGCAGTAGGAGTAGCTTCTTTAGCAGCTTTCTTTTTGTCTTTTTGTGCCATTGCGCGACCTGTCAGCATTAAGCCAGCAGCGATTAACAGAAAACCTTTTTTAATAATTATCCGGTTAGAAATGTTTACGATTGAATTGCGAACGCTAAAATATTTCAATTTTTAATGTAAGCGATGAGTTTTTTGTTAAAACATTAAGAAGCAATTAGAAAGGTGATATTATCTAAGATGGAGTTTTCCTGCTTCTTGCCTATTTCAAATAGTTTTTTGGGCAGTTTATATTTATAAAAATTTTCAATGCTGCTTAAATAAGCCTTGGGAATTGCCAAATGCCTTTAATTTACCATTATAACGGAAACAATACTTTTGCCGCATGGAAAATAACCTTGCCATCCACGACGATGCAGCTCAGCTATCGTACGAAAACTTCCGCAACGAGGTGTTGGCCGATTACCGAATGGCATTGGTAAGCCGAGAGGCAAGCCTTACCGGCCGGCGGGAGGTATTGACGGGTAAAGCCAAATTTGGCATTTTTGGAGATGGCAAGGAAATAGCACAAATAGCAATTGCAAAATTTTTTCAACCCGGTGATTTTCGGGCAGGTTATTACCGTGACCAGACCTTTGCTTTTGCCGCAGGATTAGCTACCGTAGAGCAGTTTTTTGCGCAGCTATATGCCGATCCTGATGTAAATAATGATCCTTTTAGCGCCGGGCGGCAAATGAATTCTCATTTTGCTACGCCTAATACCAATGAAAAAGGAGAGTGGCTGCCATTGGTAGAAATGAAAAACACCAGCAGCGATATTGCCCCAACAGCCGGGCAAATGCCCCGGTCTTTAGGGTTGGCTTTTGCCAGCCGTAGTTTTCGCAATATTCCTGAGCTGGCTCAATTTAAAGAACTAAGCAATGAGGGCAACGAAATTTGCTTTTGTACCATTGGCGATGCCAGTACCAGCGAAGGCCAGTTTTGGGAAACACTAAACGCTGCTGGTGTGCTGCAAGTGCCGCTGGCCATTTTTGTGTACGATGATGGCTACGGCATTTCTGTTCCGAAGAAATTTCAGACCACTAAAGCGTCTATTTCTGCAGCTACAAAAGGGCTTCAAAAAAGCGAGGGCACCAATGGTATCAATATTTACAGGCTGAAGGGTTGGGACTATGCTGGCATGTGCGAAGTAATAGAACCAGCCTTAGCCCAAATGCGGGAAACCCATGTGCCTGCGCTGTTTCATATAGAAGACATTACGCAACCACAAGGCCATAGCACTAGCGGTAGCCACGAACGCTACAAAACCAAAGAGCGGCTGGAATGGGAACGGGAATGGGACGGGATTAAAAAAATGAAAGAGTGGCTTTTGGCAAACGCCCTGTTTACTGAAGAAGAACTGCAGGAAACGGAAATGGAGGCCAAAAACTTCGTAAAAGAAGCCCGATTGGTTGCCTGGAATGCTTACATGAATCCCATTCGTAAGCAGGTAGAAAAAGTGACTGGTTTACTGGATGCTGCAATCTTAAACAGCAACGACCCCACCGGCGAACTGAAAAAAGCCTTAACCGAATTTAAAAATAACCGGGAACCGCTTCGGCGGGATATAATGCGTACGTTGGGCATTGCAGCCACGTTTGCTACCAATGCATCCAAGCAGGCCATAGTAGTTTATCAGGCTGAATTAAAAAAAGAAAACCTCCATCTTTTCAATAGTCATTTATATGACGAAGGCCCTAAAAGTCCGTTACAGGTAAAAGATGAAAAACCTTCTTTTGCCAACAATGCACCGGCTATAAATGGTTACGAGGTTTTAAATAAATATTTCGACCAGCTTTTTGCCAGCAATCCTAAAGTGTTGGCTTTTGGGGAAGATGTTGGCTACATAGGCGATGTAAACCAGGGCTTTGCCGGACTACAGGCTAAATATGGCAAGGAGCGGGTTTTCGATACTGGCATTCGGGAAATGACCATTATGGGGCAAGGTATTGGCCTTGCTTTTCGTGGCCTGCGGCCCATTGCCGAAATTCAGTACCTAGATTATTTGTTGTACGGTTTGCAAACGCTTAGCGATGATGCGGCCACAGTACATTATAGAACTTTTGGTAAGCAAAGCTGCCCGCTGATTGTGCGTACCCGTGGCCACCGGCTGGAAGGCATCTGGCACAGCGGTAGCCCCATGGGTATGATGTTGAGCGCTTTGCGGGGTATGTATATCTGTGTGCCTCGAAATATGGTGCAGGCGGCTGGTATGTATAATACGCTATTGCAAGGCAATAGCCCTGCTGTAGTAATTGAATGCCTGAACGGTTACCGGTTGAAAGAAAGATTGCCCGAAAACCTGGCCACCATGAAAGTACCACTAGGCATACCGGAAGTGGTAAAAGAAGGCACCGATATTACGCTGGTGACGTATGGCTCTACTCTTCGTATTGTATTGGATGCTGCTGAACGGTTACAAAAAATAGGAGTGAGTTGTGAAGTAGTAGATGTACAAACCTTATTGCCTTTTGATATAAATCATAGCATCCTGGCTTCGCTAAAAAAGACCAGCCGTATTTTATTTATAGATGAAGATGTACCCGGTGGCGGTGCTGCTTATATGTATAATGAAGTAATGGAAAAACAGGGTGGTTACAAATGGCTGGATGCTACACCCCGTACGCTTACGGCCCATGCCCACCGGCCCGCCTACGGCAGTGATGGCGACTATTTTAGTAAGCCCAATGCCGAAGATGTGGTGCTGGCAGTGCAGGAAATTATTAATGAATAATTATGGTGAATAGTGAATGGTCAATGGTGAATAGTGATTGAGGTTTGACATTAAAACCATTAAGTCACTCCAAGTCATTTTGAAGGTCAAAATGAAAATTCAATGTTGAATTTTCATTGACGATTCACGCCTCACGACATTCATTCACTATTCACCATTGACCATTCACCACTATGCCTCTCAGCCCGCTGTACATTATTGATATCCTCGGCACTTTCTCTTTTGCGGTGTCGGGCACATCGGCTGCTCTACGTAAGCGGCTGGATATTTTTGGAATACTCATCATTGCCTTTGTTACCTCAGTTGGTGGTGGTACACTACGAGATGTGTTGATTGGTAATACACCGGTAGGCTGGTTGCGAAACGCTACTACGATTAATGTAGTATTGATTGCTACTGTCGTTACCCTTTTCTTTAAAAGCATCAACAAGCGGTTCAACTATACGCTGTTTTTGTTCGATTCTGTTGGATTAGGGCTATTCACTATTATAGGAATTCAAAAAGGTATTGATCTTCAGTTTTCACCCGGTATTTGCGTAGCACTCGGTACCGTTACCGGCTGCTTTGGTGGCGTGGCCCGGGATATTTTGCTCAACGAAATACCTGTTATTTTTCAAAAGGAAATTTACGCCTCGGCCTGCATTGTAGGTGGTGCTGTTTTCTATTTGCTTTTCTTTTTACAAATGCCCAATGCCATTGCACAAGCGGTAGGCATTTCCATTATTGTGCTTATCCGCATCGTTGCGGTAAGGTATAATTTGATGCTGCCCAGCTTTTACAAGAAGTAGCAAAAGATAGTTAGTCAACCTGTAATTTTCCTATCACTATTTTTCTTTATTTACATCCAATTATATTGAAAAACAGCACCCCGAAACATGCGATCCCTTTTGCCTGTCATTTTCCTTTTATTTACTCAAATAACTAGCGCTCAACTTAAAACTAAACCTTACTGGCAACAAAAATTAGACTACCGGCTTACCGCCAATGTACTTCCGCAGCAACATATGGTTGAGGGAACACTACATCTGGAATACACTAACCAATCGCCGGATACACTTTCTTTTATCTGGTTTCACCTGTGGGCCAATGCTCAGGCTAACGATAGTACGGCAATGGCAAAACAGGTAGTGCAGCTAGTGCTGCAATCAAGTATTACACAGAAAAAAGAAGGACCAGGCTACATTACTAACCTGAATTGGAAAGTGAATGGTATTGCTACTAATACCGAAAAACATAAGGAATGGATTGATGTAGTAAAGTTGATACTTCCCAAGCCGCTACTACCAGGTGCTACAGCCATTATTACTACACCCTTTACAACAGTGCTACCCGCATTTGCATTTCGCTCAGGCTATACTGATAGTGCTTTGTTTGTAGCACATTGGTATCCCAAACCTGCCGTGTACGATCGCAAGGGCTGGCATCCTATGCCTTACCTAGAAATGGGTGAATACTACAGCGAATTTGGTAGATATATGGTGGAAGTTTCTCTGCCTTCTAATTATGTATTGGCAGCCACTGGCAATCTGCAAACCACTGCTGAGTTAGAACAGTATCGCCAAATTGGACGGCTCAATCGTCGCTACACCGATAGCATCTGGAAACACCGATTAAATATACGGGATACAGCTCTACAGCAAGGGTTGGTTCGTTATCAGCCACTAAATGCCGATACAGCAAAAACGCTTCGCTTTTATGCAGATAGTGTTCATGATTTTGCTTTTTTCACCGATCCCCGGTTTATTATAGATTATGATACGGTAAGTCAACTTTCCGGTAGAAAAACAGATGTCTTTTCGTTTTACCAAAAGGAAGATTTTCAAAGATGGAATGCTGCTGTAGAAGATGCAGAATCTGCACTGCTTTTTTATTCCGGGCAAGTAGGAGAGTATCCTTTTAAAACGGTAAGTATAGTAGACGGGCCGGAATCAACAACTTATGGAGGAATAGAGTATCCAACTATTACGCTTATACTAACCGGCACTCGTACAAGCGATATAGCAACCGAAGGGGTAATTGCTCATGAGGTGGGACACAATTGGTTTTATGGTATGCTAGCCAGCAACGAACGGAACTTCGGTTGGATGGATGAAGGATTCAACACTTTTTTTGAAACACGTTATGGAATCAGAAAAAATCACAGTGCTTCGTTATTAAGGTATCCGGCGCCTGAGGCAGCGCTCAGCTTACCAGAAGATTCTTTTGAAGAGTATGTGTACGAAACGACCGATGATGTTCCTTGCCATTCTATTATTAACCAGCCAGCTACGGCATTTACAGAATTTAATGAATATTATACAGCAACCTATATGAAAACCGCTTCCTGGTTGTACGCTCTTGAGAAAAAATTAGGGAAGCCCATTTTTGCCAAGTGTATGAAAACTTATTTTTCCAGGTGGAAGTTTAAGCATCCCTATCCGGAAGATGTAAAGAAGGTATTTGAAGAAGTTAGCGGCCAAGACCTATCTGTTTTCTTTAAGCAGTTATCAGAAGTAAAGCAGCGATTCAATACAAACATAAAAGAGTGATCTTTTTCTATGGTCTCTATTAGTTGTGCTTTTCAACTTTTTATTGCTTTTTTTACTATTCATTGTCTCGTTTATCATCACTTAAAAAACTAGCTTACCAACATGCGGTTACTCTTTTTCTGTGTTTGCTTCTTACTTTCCTATGCAGTTATCGGACAAACTGTTAGCAAACCCTATTGGCAACAAAAAATGGTTTATCGGCTTACAGCAAACGTATTACCGCAGGAGCATGCAATTGATGGCAATTTACATCTTGAATACACCAACCAATCACCCGATACGCTTACGTTTATTTGGTTCCACTTGTGGCCCAATGCCTACGCTAATGACAAAACAGCTTTATATAAACAGCTAAAACAAATTAAGGCTCGTAGTAAAAAAATCGATGCCAAAAAATCAGCCGGCTTTATTGAAAATATTAGTTGGAAAGTAAACGAAACTCCAGCACAGGCAATACCACATGAAGATTATAATGACGTAGTAAAACTGATATTGCCTGCACCGCTTGCACCCAATGCTACTGTTACTATTACCACACCTTTCAAAACCGTTTTGCCTAACTACTACTCCCGTTCTGGTTATTTCGATAATTCTTTATTCGTAACGCAGTGGTACCCCAAACCGGCTGTGTACGATAATAAAGGCTGGCATCCTATGCCCTACCTGGATATGGGTGAATTTTACAGTGAATTTGGACACTACACGGTCGATATAACCATCCCTTCAGATTATGTAGTAGCAGCCAGCGGCCAGCTACAATCAGAAGCTGAACTCAATGAGTACAAACGAATCGGTCGCACCAACTATCTGCGTATCGACAGTGGTTTTACAGCAGCAAGAGAAAGCGGCGATAGCAATATCAGCGTAAAATTCCTGGCTTATAAACCACTTACAAATGATGCCACCAAAACGCTTCGGTACACATTAGATAGTGTTCATGACTTTGCTTTTTTTGCCGATCCTGATTTCATCATTAATTACGACACCATCCAAATGGCTTCAGGCCGGGTGGTAGATGCTTTTTCCTATTATGAAAAGCAACGGTTTAGTAAATGGATGAATTCTATTGACGATGCTAAAACGGCCGTTCAGTTTTACTCTGAAAATGTGGGTGAATATCCTTTTAGTACGGTGAGCCTTGTGCAAGGTACCGGCAACGAAAACTCGGGTGGTATGGAGTACCCTACCATTACCCTCATTACCATGAAAGAAAACTCGGACGAAGATGCTATAGATGGCGTATTTGCCCATGAAATAGGCCACAACTGGTTTTGCGAAGCACTGGCCAGCAACGAAAGAGACCATGCCTGGATGGATGAAGGCGTTAATTCCTTTTTTCAGTTTCGGTACGAAGCCTATAAGAATAGAAGTGCCACTGCCTTTGGCAAAATTCCGCCAAATATAAAAGCCCTACCGGCCGGCATGTTCGAAGGGCTGATATACCAGACTGTAGACCAGATACCCAACAAATCCGCCATCGATAGACCCTCTCAGGATTTTAAGCAGGATGAAGACTATGGCGTAAGTGTGTATGTAAAAACGGCTGGCTGGATGTTTGGCCTGGAGAAAAAATTAGGCAAAGAAACCTTTGCAAAATGTGTAAGAGCATATTATAACCGCTGGAAGTTTAAGCATCCTTACCCGGAAGATATGCAACTGGTTTTTGAGCAGGAAAGTGGCCAGGATTTAGGAGCTTACTTTCAGCAATTGAAACAAAAGAAACAAGTTTATAATTAGAGGATAAATTATTACAACTATGACGCTTCCTATATATCAGGTAGATGCCTTTGCAGACAAACTATTTGGCGGTAACCCGGCAGCCGTAGTGCCGCTACAAGAGTGGTTGTCCGATACCCTGATGCAGCAAATAGCTTTAGAAAACAACCTGAGCGAAACCGTATTTTTTGTGCCTTCGGCAAATGAAGGCCACGATTACGACATCCGCTGGTTCACCCCGGAAGTAGAGATTAACCTTTGTGGCCATGCTACGCTGGCTTCTGCTTTTGTATTATTTACCCAGTTAGGTTTTACTAAAGAAAAGCTCCATTTCCATTCTAAAAGCGGTTTGCTGTCTGTTCACCGGCAAGGCGATTTGTTCTTAATGGATTTTCCTTCCTGGAAACCAGAACCGGTGCAAAGCTATCCTGCAACGTTAAGCGAGGCGCTAGGTAGTGCTACCATTGAAAGTATACATCAGTATCGGGATTGGCTGGTGGTACTGCCAGATGAAGCAGCCGTACAGACCTGCCAGCCCAATTTTTCCATCATGCAAAATATTCCTGAAAAAATTATTATCACAGCCAAGGGCAATGAGGTAGATTTTGTCTCCCGGTTTTTTGCGCCGACTGCTGGTGTTAATGAAGATCCGGTAACCGGTTCTGCCCATAGCCAACTCATTCCTTATTGGAGTGCCGTTTTAGGAAAGAGGGAACTTTCAGCCCGGCAACTGAGTCGTCGAGGTGGAAGTCTGCAATGTCGCCAGATAAGCAACGAACGGGTAGAGATAGGCGGACAGTGTGTTTTTTACTTAAAAGGAGAAATCTTTATTTAACTGAAACAAGGTTAAAAAAGGTAGTTCAATCGCTTTTTCTTAAACCTTGCGGCACATAATTTATCTGTTTAAGGTAAAACAGATAATTATGAAAACGACAAAATGGATAGCAGCCTTTAGCCTGATAGCAAGTTTATTTTTTGTCTCCTGCGGCCCTTCAACTGTTGCAGTACGCAGTCGTCCAGCCCAGCCGGTATATGCTCGACCGGTAGCACCCGGTGCAGGCTACATTTGGGTCGGCGATGGATATCAATGGAGTGGTGGACGCTATATATACCAACCAGGATATTGGACGGCACCCCGCCCAGGCCGTAATTACGTACCGGGCTATTGGAACCGGAGCCGCCGGGGCGATGTTTGGATTAAAGGCCACTGGCGTTAAAAAAAATGTGCTAAACCTGTTGGTAAAAGCATTTGTCGTTTTTGGCAAATGCTTTTTAGTTTTGGTAAAATTGCATTTATTATGCTTAACACACCACCGGAAGCCCTATTAGTGCTCGATATCGAAACGGTATCGCAATACGCCGACCATGAAGATATGCCCGAAAACTGGAAAGAATTGTGGGCACATAAGGCATTTGCCCAAATGCCCGATGGCGATACACCGGCTTCTTTATATCCTAAAAGGGCAGCTATTTGGGCCGAATTTGGCAAAATTGTCTGTATAAGTATGGGCTTTTTTGTAAAAGGACCTATGGGCTACACCTTTCGGGTGAAGGCGTTTTATGGCCACGACGAATGCCAGATCCTGAAAGAATTTACAGAAGCAGCCGAAAAACTGACGTTTAGCAAAAAGAATGTTGCTTTCTGTGGGCATAATATCCGGGAGTTTGACATTCCTTATATCTGCCGCCGCATGTTAATCAATCAGCATTGCATTCCCACCTACCTCAATTTCCAAAATCTGAAACCCTGGGAAGTAAACACAATTGATACGCTGCAATGCTGGAAGTTCGGCGATTATAAAAATTTCATTTCTCTCAATTTATTAGCCGCTTGCCTGGGTATTCCCTCACCTAAAGAAGATATTGACGGCAGCCAAGTAGGAGAGGTGTATTG
>CAXTDG010000082.1:0-11412 GCA_964242675.1 uncultured Chitinophagaceae bacterium | reverse complement strand
TTTATTTTCAGCAAAAACTACTGGTGAATACAGAGGATAACCCACATCTGCAATGTATTTGCAGCCATCAATCACTACAACAATGGCCGCATGGTTGCTGCTTTTATCTCTTACCGCATTAATGGTAAGGTAGCCCTCATATCCCAACGCCTTCAATAAATAAAAAAAAGCCCAGTTGCTTTCATAGCAGGTGCCACCCGTTCCATTTGCAAGTGCCGACAACCAAAACTCCTCTTCTCCCCGAAAGCAGTTTTCGGGGTTGGGGGTATGTATCTTTTTTACAATTCTTGAAATACTCTCCCAAGGGACGGTTCGGTAATAGGCAGCAATTAGTTCTTGTAGATAAAGGAGTGTAGGATCGGCCTTCCCAATCTTCAGGTGTTGTAGGATGCGTTCAGTCAAGGTCACTAGCAATTTAAGTAAACTGAAAATAATAAATCTGCAGCAGCAAAAACAGACCGTTGGCAATTTGTAGCCAAATGGGGATGCCGCTCTTTCTTTTTTGCAATAGCAGTATTAGCAGCCATAAGTTTAAAAATACATTCAGGGGCAAAGCAACGAAGTAGGTAATAATGACCATAAAGCTTATCAGCCCGGCATCCCAACGGGCAAACGCTGGCACATGATGGATAAGCAGCACCGGTATCAAAAATAAATTGCTGATAAAAGCCACCCGGCTAAGGAAACGCAACATGCGGCTAAGGTAGTAGCCAGATTGATTAGAGCGAAAAAGAGCAGGCGGAAGCCCAATCATTACGATTTTAAAAAATATTTTTTGCCACGCTATTCCTTTTTCTCAAATTGCCTTACCAACCTTTAGAACACAACTATTCCTTTTATGAGAGCCATTGCCGTATTGCTATGCCTTATCCTGGCCAGGCATTCCTTTGCCCAGGACAAACTGCCCGCCTTTGGAAAAATTGAAAAAGCCGATTTACAGGCTACTTCTTGCAGCTACGATGCCAACGCCGAAGCCGAGTGGCTGATAGACGTAGGCGAAGTAATGTACAACCTTACGCCAGGTGCTGTTTACATCCAAACCGACCACCGCTGCCGCATTAAAATTCTGAATGAAAAAGGGATAGATAATGCGGACGTAAAAATCCACTACTACAGCAAAGACAACTACGAAGCTATCACGAACGTTGACGGCTATGTGTACAATTTAGATGATGCTGGAAACGTAGTAACCACCAAGCTGGAAGGCCGACAAGTATTTGACAAAAAGCTGGATGAACGCTATTCTGAAAAATCATTTGCTATGCCGGGCATCAAGCCGGGTTGTGTAATTGAGTATCGCTACCGTAGTTACAAAAAATCGTATGGAAATATTGACGACTGGTATTTTCAAAAAGAAGTACCGGTTCGCTACAGCGCTTACAATCTGCTCATACCCGAGTACTTCGACTTTAACTACAAGGTGACCCGTCGGCAGGATATGGAGGTAAAGAAAAGCGACGATGCTGGTAAGGGAACCTGGTTCATTATGCGAAAAATTCCGGGCCTGAAGGAAGAACCTTACACCGCTGGTATTAAAGATTATGTACAGCGGATCGACTTCCAGCTTTCTACCATACGGCCACCGGGCAGCGAGGCCATTTCTTTTAGTACTACCTGGGCAAAGTTGAGCCAGGAACTGATGGAAGATGAAAATTTTGG
Source organism: uncultured Chitinophagaceae bacterium (assembly GCA_964242675.1). Taxonomy (GTDB): domain Bacteria; phylum Bacteroidota; class Bacteroidia; order Chitinophagales; family Chitinophagaceae; genus JAZKFT01. The sequence continues at coordinate 9,753 of CAXTDG010000082.1, read as the reverse complement.
AGGACAGTTGGGTAAAAATCTGGCTGGAACAGATGCTATAAAATTGAAGGCTAAGGCTGCTGGTTCTGATAAAGAAAAAGCGGCCCTCATTTACCAGTATGTACAAAAAAATATGGATTGGAATGGCCGCCATTCCTTTTACTCAATAGATGGTATAAAGCAGGCCTGGGATAAGAAAAGCGGTACTACGGGTGATATTAACCTGCTGCTGGTAAACCTGCTGAAAGATGTTGGACTAAAGGCATTCCCAGTGCTGGTAAGTACAAAAGATAATGGGAAGATAAATACGCTATACCCTTTCCTGTACCAGTTCAACGAAGTGATGGCGGCAATAATATGCAGTGATAATTCCATTTATGTAATGGATGCCTGCGATAAGTACAACTGCTTCAACCGGGTGCCGTACGATGTGCAGCAAACAGAAGGATTGCTGGTTGACAAGAAAGGACCACAGTTTTTGACGCTCTCCGACCAGTCCTCTATGCGGCAAGGTATTTCGGTACAAATGCGGCTGGGCGATGATGGAAAACTGGAAGGCGAAGCAGTAATTAATAGTGCTGATTATGGTCGCAACCTGCAACTGAGCAAGCACCGCAAGGGCAAGCTGAAGGAAACGTTTAGCATCTCTGATGGGGTTATTATTCATCCGGACAGTTTAGAAGTTGAGAATGCTGATAAAGACAGTATGCCGCTACAGCAGCACCTCTGGTTTTCCGGCGAGTTACAGCCTTCTGGCGGTTATGCTTTCATTCCGTACCATGTATTTACCGGCTTGGGCAAAAACCCCTTCACTGCCGAGAAACGCCAGACCGATATTGACTTTAACTACCCCAGGAACTACACCATTACCGGCAGCATTATTTTGCCCGATAGCTACACATTCGATGACCTGCCTAAGAACATGCGGATGATAATGGCTGATACCAGCATTATCCTTACCCGCATTTTGCAAAAAGACGATAACATACTCAGCTACCGCATGACCCTTGACTTTGAGCGGCCTGTTTATGCAGCCGACGAATACCCGGATGTAAAGGAGTTTTTCAAAAAACTGTATGCTGCCCTTGACGAAAAAATTGTTGTAAAAAAGAAATCATAACCCACATGCGTTCCATTTTTGTTTGCCTCATATTGCTTTGGGCCTGTCAGGCCACTGCCCAGCAATTTACTTACATGGCCATCATCCCCGATTCTTTAAAAAAAGATGCTGATGTAGTAGTACGAGAGGAAAGTACATTGTTCAAAGTGAAGGACATCAATAGCGCCACCATGCAGGTGCACCGGGTGGTAACGGTACTGAATAGCGATGGCCGCAGCCAGCTACAGTTCAACTATACTTCTGACAAATTTGACTACCTGGAAGATGCTGAAATAATAGTGTACAGTGCTATGGGGCAAAAGCTTAATACCTATACCAAAAAGGAAATGCACTTCTCCGGTTTCGGCGAAGGCGTAGTAGAAGATGGCAAAACCACCTGGTTTGAAGTAACCGCTGCCAGCTACCCTATTACGATAGAAACGAACTATACAGCCCGTTATAAAGGCACGTTGTTCTATCCTGAATACGATATGCTGATGCCCTACCAGGCGGTGCAGAAATCGGAGTTTAAAGTAACGGTTCCTGCCAGCCTCGGCCTGCGTTATCGCTGCCTGAATGCCGCCGCTAATCCAAAGCAGGAGCAGCAGGGTGATGACATTACCTACACCTGGCAAATAGCCAATAAACCAGCTTGCAAAACAGAAAAGAACTGTGGTTCGTTTCGCAATTACATGCCTTATGTACAACTAGCACCCAACCGTTTTCAAATGGATGATTATGTGGGCGATATGAGCGATTGGAAAAAATTTGGACAATGGTATGCTACCCTTATTGGCAATACCAACGTACTGCCCGACAACCGCAAAGCATTCTTCAATAACCTGGTAAAAGATGCTACTAACGACCGGCAAAAAGCCGAAATTATTTACCGCTACCTGCAGCAAAACATGCGGTATGTAAGTATTCAATTGGGCATAGGCGGCTGGAAGCCGTTTGCCGCCTCTTTTGTAGATGAAAAAAAGTATGGTGATTGCAAAGCGCTGAGCAACTACATGCAGGCCGCCCTGGCAGCGGTAGGCGTAAAAGGATATAGCACCATCATTTACTCCGACCCCCGAATAGGCAACCGAATGGCAGATCCTCTGTCCGAAACGTTTCCTGTAAATCGGTTCAACCATGTGGTAGTATGTATCCCACAGCCTAAAGATTCTATCTGGCTAGAGTGTACCAGCACTACCACCAATTTTGGCGAAATGAGTAGTAGTACGCAAAACCGGAAAGCGCTGCTGGTAACGGAACAAGGTGGTATGCTGGTAGCTACGCCTACCGGTAAGCCACAGCAAAACATCCAAAATTGTCGTACTACCATTCAGCTAAGCGAAGATGGATCCGGTGAAGTAGCTACTTATATGAACACAACTGGCAACTACCGGCAACGGCAACTATACTACCTTGGCCAAGGTAGCAATGATGATAAAAAGAAGTTTATGGTGGAAGATATGGAATGGAAGCACCCGGACGAAATGCAGATTAATACCGGCGATAAAACGGCTACCGCTTTTGCAACGGATGCTAAAATGAAGTATGAAAAAGTGCCCATGTTCACCACTGGCAGTAAGATGTTTTTGCCAGTACGACTGTACCCATTAATGGAGGAAGACATACCGGATAATACAAAACGTACGCAGGACTATTTCTTCTCTTTTCCACACCAGAATGCAGATACCACCGTGTACCACCTGCCTGCCGGGTATGATGTTGATTACAAACCGGCCGACAAGAATATTACCTGCTCATACGGAACCTACAATAGTAAATGGACCTGGGATGCTGCCAGCCAATTACTAACCGTAGTGGCCCGCCTCGAAATTTCTCAACCTATGGTAAAAGCTGCCGACTATCAGCAGTTAAGTGCCTTTGGCAAAGCTGTATTGGCAGATACGAATGAGAAGATAGTGATTAAGAAACTTTAGAAGAGATAATTGGGTTATTAAAGAAGGCATTGCTGAAAGCGGTGCCTTCTTAGTTTTTAATAGCCCGTTTCCACTTTTAAGAAAGTTATTGGGAAGGTGAAAACCGGGGCGAATTAAGCCTCAGAACATTCTTACATTTACTTGAACAATCAGTCCTATTATGACCGCCATACCAGGAGTACAAGTGAAGAAGGATGCCAATGGAGAACTAACTCATGTTCAGATTGATGTTCGACAGCATAAAGAAGCAATACCTGTTTTAAAAGAACTGGGATTGCTAGAGGAAGAGATGGAAAATGAAGAGAGACATACTATTGAAGAGTCTAAATCTTATGTCTATGAAGTCATAAAGCAATTCTATGAGAGTAACCATCAGTAAAACTGTTACTCAAAAGCTAGGTAAGTTGGTGAATGTACTATTACATGAAGGATATTTTGCAACGCCAGCCAATGCATATAAGTATGTTGATAACATCTACGATTTCATTTTTTCTATAGAAAAGCAAACTGCCCGCAAAACAGAAAATAGTAAGAATGGAACGTACTATGTAATTTATAAAGCCAGCCAAAGAACCTCTTGGTACATTACATTCAATATTCTAAAGGAGGATTATTTTATAAAGAATATTACCAATAATCATAGTCCCGACTATCCTGATTTTATCAGAGAGCTTAAATAAATTTTTCTACACATTTTGGTTTTTCTAGCCTTCAATCTCCTTCATTCTTCGCTTCAGTAAAAGCCCAATGGATAGATAAAACTTGAACGGTGCTATCGCCGTATGAGCTCAATAAATAGATAATAGCCTGGCTCAAAAAGAAAAATATTGAACCGGGCTACCCATGATGCGAAACCCGGCAAAGCCAAAGTTTCAACTACTTTGCTTCAATCTATTGAAGCAAAGTAGCAGCAATAAAAACGCAATCCTTTAAAGTATTCTCTCCTTTTCATCGTCTTCTTATTATGTAAAGTGTATTCCCGGCTACTGGAAATTTCGACATATACCTCCGAAATACAGGCATTTACCAGTTGCAACACTAAACTGAATTTTGCATCACCAATTAGACGATTAAAGAGATGAACAGAATATTTACCAAACTGTCTACGCTTACACTCCTGCTCTTCCTTAGCATCAGTGCATTTGCTCAAACCATTGTTACCGGTACGGTTACAGATGGTACAACTAACCAGCCGCTCCCTTTTGCCTCCGTTTACTTTAAAGGTGCCCGTGGTGTAACTACCGATCAGGATGGCCATTTTAAACTGGGTACGCAAGACCCTAAAGTGACCGCCATTTATATTTCCTATACGGGTTATAAAGTGGCTACTCAAACCATTGAATCTGGCAAAACACAGGATGTTGCCATCGTTTTGTTTTTGAATGATGCGGCCAACGTGGTAATCACCAATAAGAAACGTCCTAAGTACACCAACAAAGACAATCCTGCTGTTGATTTTATCCGCCAGGTAATTGACCATAAATCAGAAAACCGGGCTAGTAACTACGACCACCTGCAGTACGAAGAATACGACAGAACCGAACTGGCCCTGACTAAAACACCTGAAAAACTAGCCAATAGCAAACTGCTACGCAACTACAAGTTTTTGCTGGAAAATAAAGACACAACCAAGCTGGAAGGTAAAACCACCATTCCGGTGTACATGAAGGAAAGTATTGCCCAGAAGTACATTCAGCAAAACCCTGATAAAAACAAAACCTACGTACTGGGCGACCGCCAGGTAGATTTTGGTGAATGGGTGGATAACAAAGGCATTCAAACGTATATGAACCGCATGTACGAAAAGGTAGATGTATACGACAACAATATTTCCCTGCTGAGCAATTCGTTTTTAAGCCCACTGGCTGATGGTTCACCTGCTTTTTACCGTTTTTACCTGGGCGATACGCTGGAAGTGGACGGTGTAAAAGTGATGAAAGTGACCTTCTCTGCCCGCAACCTGAACGACCTGTTGTTCCGTGGTAGCATGCTGGTAACGCTGGATGGCCGCTATGCCGTTCGCAATATAGATATGAGCGTAAGCAAACATGCCAACCTGAACTGGGTAAATGCCCTGAAAGTAAAGCAGGATTTTGAACCCAATGCTGATGGCCGCTACCATGTAAGCAGCAGCGATGTTATTGCTGAGTTTGCTTTTACCAAAAACAGTAAAGGCAGCATCATGGGCGAACGTTCTGTTTCCTACAAAAACTACGTGGTCAATCAGCCTGCTCCCGATTCTGTGTTTGCTGGTCCCTCAACCATAGTAGTAAATGGTGCTGATGCACAAGCCGAAAGCTTTTGGCTGAACAATCGTCATCAACCATTAACAGCTGCTGAAGCCAACGCTTACAAAAACGTAGATAGCCTGCGGGGTATGAAATCGTACAAACGCCTGATGAGTTGGGGTACGCTGCTGGTGGCTGGCTACAAAGGCGTTTTCAATAATAAATATGAAATCGGACCTGCCAGCACTTTTTACAGCTTCAACCCGGTTGAGGGTTTCCGCCTGCGGGCTGGTGGCCGTAGTACACCTAATTTGAGCAAGACCTTGTACTTCGAAAATTATGTAGCTTATGGTTTCAAAGATGATAAATGGAAATACTTTGGTGCTGGTACGTATTCACTGAATCATAAATCTATCTATGCATTCCCGCTCAACTATATACGGGTGAGCTACCAGAGAGATACAAAGATTCCTGGCCAGGAGCTGCAGTTCGTTTCAGAAGATAATTTTCTGCTGTCTTTTAAACGTGGTGATAATGATAAATACACTTACAACAACGTTTTCAAAGCAGAGTATGTAAAGGAGTTTAAGAGCCATTTGTCTTACACTTTAGGATTCAAAAACTGGCGGCAGTCACCAGCCGGTGCGTTGAGCTTCACGAAAGATGTAAATGGTATTGCAGTTGCTATTCCTGATATTACAACTACGGAGTTAAGCGGCGAAATTCGCTGGGCACCGAACGAACAATTCTTTCAAGGCAAAGTTTATCGCACACCAATCATCAATAAATATCCGATCATGCGGTTGCGCTATATTTTGGGTGTAAAGAACCTGTTTGGTGGTGAATTCAACTATCAGAATCTGAACCTGAATGTGAGCAAACGTTTCTACTGGCCGCAGATTGGCTACACCGATGCATCTGTTGAAGGTGGCTATATTTTCGGAAAAGTACCTTACCCATTGCTTACCATTCACCGTGCCAATCAAACGTATAGTTACCAACTCAATAGCTACAACCTTATGAACTTTATGGAGTTTGTAAGCGACCGTTATGCAGCTGTAAATGTGGATCATAGCTTTAATGGCTTTATCTTAAACCGTATTCCTTTGGTGAATAAATTGAAACTGCGGGAGTTCATTACTGGTAAAGTATTGTTCGGCGGCGTACGGGATGAAAACAAGCCCGGCAATCCATCCAACACCAATCCCGATGATCCTGAATCCAATAATGGCCTGAAGTTCCCGGTTAGCCCAACCACAGGCATGCCTATTACTTACGCACTCAACCAAAAACCTTACGTAGAAGTTAGCGCCGGTATTGGCAATATCTTCAAACTGCTGCGTATCGACGTAGTAAAGCGCCTTACCTACTTAGATAACCCAGGTGTTTCTAAAATCGGTATTCGTGGTCGGGTGAAGTTTGATTTTTAATTTTCACCACATAGGCACAGTAGTTTACACATAAGGAACACATAAGATTTAAAAAAACCAAAACACACCTTCCTGCCGCCCCGGTTCGTGTCTCACGAACCGGAACAAACTCAAATAGATTGGAACGAAAATTATATTAGAAAATAAAACTTAGTTTTAAAGCTCCCTAAAGGGATTTCTGAGGATTGCATCATGAAAAATTCACTGGAAGGAAAAGTAGCGATTGTATTAGGGATGATGAACCCAACAATGGCTGGTATTCTTAGCGGTTTGCTGGAGCAGGGTTGCACGGTGATGGCACCAGCCAAAAGCCTGCAACATTTTAACTGGCTAAAGGAAATTGCCGCTGGCATCTCAACTGGTCGCCTGCTCACTCAACTTACCGACATGCCTGATTATGAAAAGGCACAGGATGTGGCTGATGCTATTATGGAAAAATATGGTCGCATTGATATAGCCATTACTGCCATGCTGTCCAATAAAGTAACCACCGGTCTTTCTGAAACCAATATGGATCAGTGGGAAAACATGCTCGACGAAAACATTACCCCTTGCTTCGTTTTCAACCGCATCCTCATCAGCATCATGAAGCAGGAACACCAAGGCATGTATGTAAATGTGAATGAAAAAATTACGCCTGGCCACAAGTGTAGTTCTCTCTCTAAAATAGCTGCCAGTGTGCAAATGCAATTATCCCAGCAGTTTGCCGAAGAAGCCGCTACCAATGGCATCCGCTATTATCAACTATACGTTGATGAATGCAATACAGCAATTGACACCCAGGATTTGTCTACCGTAACACCTAAATCCATTGGAGATGTCATTATCCGGCTATATAGTGATGAAGCCGTTGCTGTATAAAAGCAGGATTAATGCATTATTCAGTTCTTTCTTTGCAAAACCTTGTACCCAAAAGCACTTAGTTAAGTACCAAACAAGTGAACAGGTGAACGAGTAAACAAGCAAACCTTATAACATAACTCCCTGTGGAAGACATTTCGGTTCGGCAACATACCATGGATGAATTGCTGGCCGTAGTGGGAGACAATTCTGGTGACAATGAGTTTCGCACTTATTTCATCCGCAAGGAAGGCAAGCCTATTCCATTACAATATCCTTTTCGTTCCCCGTCTTTCACCATTCTCCTTGTTACTGAAGGCCGGGCCCATGTGCAGGTCAATCTGATTAACTACGTCCTTCACCCCGATGAAATGTTGGTGATAGCTCCAGATTCGGTACGTCAGTTCAAAAATCTCTCCTTCGATTGTTCCGTTTCCGCAGTCGGATTTTCCCGTGATTTTTTGATGCATGCCGGTATTCATCAAAGCAATGTGGATGCCATAGAGCTACTGGCTTTGCAAAACGAACCTTTTGTAAAAATTGCCCCGCAAACCACTGCTTTTATTGATGGATTGCTACATGTACTCGATGCCAAACGGAGAGAAACACCAGCCAGTATTTACAGCGAAGAAATCATTCGGCACAGCTTTGCAGCCCTTGCCTTACAAGCTGCAGAAGCCTTCAAAAACAATCAAACGGTTGAAGTAAAACACAATCGCAAAGAAGATTTACTCATCCAGTTTTTAAAACTGCTGCCTCAGCATTTTCGGGAAGAAAGAAGCGTACAATATTTCGCTGAGCATTTATTTGTAACACCCAAGCACCTTACCCAAACCGTAAAGGATTTAACCGGTCGCCCCGCCGGTGCTTTCATTGATGATGTAGTCATTACCGAAGCTAAAATCCTGCTCAACAATCACAACCTCTCCATCGGTCAGGTAGCCGACGAACTCCATTTCAGCGACCAATTTTTCTTCAGCAAATATTTTAAAAAATATGCAGGCGTAAGCCCTAGCCAGTATAGGAATGGGGAGAGTTAACAAGATGTCATAAATAGAGAGGAATAATAACAAAACCCGATACGAATAAATATTGATTATCTTTCTCATTCAATATTACCCTAACCGCTCCTATGATTCGCATTGCCAACTGGGCACAAAAGCATATTGTTGCTGCTCGTCTGTTAATAGCATCATTGCACCTGTTTGTGTTCGTATGTGCTATTCTAATCAGTAATCTTCTTAGTAGTACCGGTGTTTTCTTTTCATTTCGCTTTACCTTTTTTATTACCACTACCGGAGCTATACTTATAGTACTAATTGGGTGGTTAAGAAAAGCACTTTCTCTCCGGATGCAAAAGCGCAAACTGCAACAGTTTCGGTTTTTACTCGTAGGTGTTGTTTGTACACTTTTGCTGATAAGTTCCTTACAAAACACTGCTTTGAAAAATGCTTTTTCTAGCCATGTGCAAGCGGCATTTATAAAAACAGAAACGAAAGAAATGCCGGTATATGAAGCGTATAGCGACAAGAAATTGTTTTATGAGGATGTAAAAGCGTACTATCATTCATTATCCAAAAAAGAACTACGAAAAGTACTAATCTATCAAACCAGGCACTTAAATAAAATCTCTGAAAATTTAGAAACAGCTATAGCTATTCTGTTAATTGGTTTTGCTGCCAGTGCAGCACTTGGGCTAATTGCAGCATTATCTTGTTCGCTTGCCTGCAATGGACAGGGCGCTTTAGCCGTACTAGTACTGTTTGGTGGATTGGCACTTGTTGTCGTACTACTTGTTTTGCTGGGAAAAGCCTATCGGAAAAGTAAGAAAAAGAGAGCAGCCGAAGCGAAGAAGGTTCCATCTGCTACTACGCCGCTACCAGAAAATTAGTTATTGAAAACAGGTAGTGGTTTTATGTAAAAAATATGTGGGAATAGTTAAGCCAATAGGGAATCGAGAAGAATATAATGGATGCAATGCTTGTAATTATTTTCATTCGATTCAAGACCCTTTATTCTTGCGAAGCGACTGCTTAATAAGGCTTAATATATAATCCACGTCTTCAAAATCTGAGAGCTTTATTTCATAAGCGCCATTACCCCAATGCCCAACATTCGAAACATCACGGGCAACGTTTTTTTGATCTTGCAACTCGCCACTTTTTAAATTTATATAAATCTTCAGTCCTTTCCCTTGTAGTACAATATCGCAAAAAATGTTGTTGTCTATTTTAAAACCGATG
>CAXTDG010000081.1:0-11570 GCA_964242675.1 uncultured Chitinophagaceae bacterium | reverse complement strand
AGGCATGTTTACAAGGCCGATTTGCGTCTTCGTCCTAACCTGTTAATAGCATCTGGATTTTACATAGTATTCAATGCGGCTGCTTCACTAGCCAACCTGTTTGGGCGGCTGACGCTCACCAAAATATTAGGGATGACGGCCGTGTATGGCTTTGCCCAAATGATCAGCCTTACGGTGTTTGTACGCATTATTACCGAGGCATTTATTTTGCAAATATTTGCCAGCCGCATTCGCAAAAATTACCTGAGTACTTTCGACTTTGCCCCTATTCAAAAGAACCTGAACCGAGCAGCAACCGTGTTGTCTATTTTGCTTTGGTTCATTGTATTTACTACCAACCTCAACCTGTACAACACCCTCACCGAAGCATTGCAAACCTTCTTTACACAAACCCGCCAGATTGGTAGCTTTTCCTTTACCATCTGGGGTATTGTGTTGTTTGGGGGCATCATCTGGCTGGCCAATTCATTACAGAAATATATTGCCTACTTTTTTGGCGATACCGGCGAAGACACCAGTATGGATGTGCAACGGTCTCGTTCCCGGCTGCTGGTTACCCGTCTTATTTTGCTGATTGGCGGCTTTTTGCTGGCGGTAGTAGCCTCCGGCCTGCCGGTAGATAAAGTGACGGTGGTATTGGGCGCACTGGGCGTAGGTATTGGCCTGGGCCTGCAAAGCATTGTCAACAATTTCGTGTCGGGTGTTATTCTCATTTTCGACCGGCCCATGCGTATTGGCGATATGGTGGAACTAGGCAGCAACAAAGGCCGGGTAAAAGAAATTGGGATACGGGCCAGCACCCTTACTACGGCAGATGGCGCCGAAGTAATTATTCCTAACGGCGATATTCTTTCGCATAGCATCATCAACTGGACGCTTACCAATAGCCAGATTAGGGCTGCCATTACTTTTTCGGTAGAAAATCTGCCCAATGAAAAAGAAGTAAAGCAGGATATTAGTGAGATGATTAAAGCCAACGAACACGTTGTAAAAAGCCGGGAACCTGAAATTTTAATGAATACACTTACGGCCAACAGCTTACAGCTTTCGTTTTTCTTTTGGTGTATTGATGTGACCCGTGTAGACGATGCGAAAAGCGATATTTCTATAGCTATTTATGATTACCTGAAAAGTAAGGATATTAAGATCGTGTAAACGCTAATAGGAGCAACAATAGCAAAACAAACAGGACAGGAAAATCTTTTGGTGTTAATGAGGACAAGCTGCAAAAAAGGTGATGGTTTACATCGTCACATTTACCTGCATCGAATCTACCCCACTTGTAAAAGGAATAATATGAGCGCCAAACTGGTTAGCGCCTTTGTTGTCGTACTTAGTGGTGGTGTAGATGCGAATCCGCTGCACTTGCTCATACACGTTGGGAATACTTTTTACAATAACAAGCGGCTGAGCAGGAAGTGGAAACAGTCGAAGCCGCTGGCGTAGCAGTACCGTATCCCAGGCTAGTATTTTGCTGGTATCGGTAAGGGCTTCTTTGTAAATGCTAAGTTTTACTTCTGCATACGTGCTGTCGTATACAGGCGATGAATAATCGGCAGCCTGGTATAAATGGAACACAACTTTTTTGGTATGAGGAGGCTCCTGGTAAGGCGGACGGGCTGGTTCTTTTGAGCAGGCAATAAAACAAAATGCAAGCATGATAATGCTCCAAAACTTAATCATGATAAGGGGACTCGTTTATAAAATTTGAGCAGCAAACTTATCCCTGTACAGAACGGGCACCTATAGCATAAACGGACTGTTTTTATGAAAATAAATTAGGACGTAGTCTCCAGCTTTTGTTGTCTATTGTGGGTCATTATTTTTATAAATAATAGCAACGGCTTTTTTTTTTCCAACCGGATTGGAACTACCAGACAATACTGCTTTTATTGATTAGATTTAGGCAGGAAACGAAACACCCGATAACTTTTCGCAGGTACTCATAAACTGATCCTGCAAAGCCGTATCTCTTGCAGCCGGTAATGGTGTTCGCAATTTTTTATGGAAAAAATATTGGCCGCTTACTGTAGCCGCTGTATCATCACTTACTGCCAGCCAGGCTTGCGTTTCGGGGCCTTTCTCTAAACTATCTGGTGCACCAGCGCCCCCCATTTTGGTAGCTACCCAACCCGGCTCTACAGCATTAGAAAAAACATTGGGCCACTTTCGGGCCACGGCAAATGCCAGTAATGCATCGTGCAGTTTAGAATCGGCATACGCCTGAAAACCACTCCATGTCCTGCTACTCCACGTAAGATCCCGCAGGCTGGCATCGCCGCTTTGGTGCAGGCCAGAACTCAAGTAAATGAGGCGCTGAGGCCGATGAATGAGACAAGTAAGTATATAAGGCGCTAAACTATTAATGGCAAAAACCTGTGGCAGTCCATCTGCCGTAGCTATTCGCTTTCCTTCCCGGTAGCCAATGCCTGCATTGTGAATTACCGCATCAAATTGGCCCAGGCTATTTACCTGCGCCGCTATCTCTTTCACCGCAGCTATGCTGGACAAATCACCACTTACAGCCCCTGCCGCTCCGGGCACTGCTGCTAGTGCTTCTGCTACCCTTTTTTCGTTGCGGGCATGTAGCACCACCTGATGGCCTTCTTTTACCAACAGTTGTGCAGCCATTTTGCCCAGGCCGTCGGCCGAACCGGTAATAAATACACGAGCCATTTTTAGTTTTTAGAATGCTATAGCAAAGATTGTGGCAAAAGATAATTCTGCCTGTATCATGAAGTACTAGCTCATCACTATCCTATGAACCTTTACATTACCTCACAAACCTTCAATGCTTATTCAGATATATTTTCATCTTTATCCAGCTTATCCATCTCTTTCTTCACTTCTGCTATCAATTGCTGCTCGGTTGGCAGGTACAACTGGTATTTGCTGGCAATAATGGTTTTGTTGTTTTCCGGTAAAGTAATTTTCACCATCGCATCGTTCTTATCGGCACATAGCAGAATGCCAATCGTTGGATTCTCAAAGTCCTGCTTTTCAAAACGGTCGTAGTAGTTTACATACATCTGCAACTGGCCAATATCTTCATGGGTTAGTTTGGCTGTTTTTATTTCTATTAGCACAAAGCATTGCAGCAGGCGGTTGTAAAAAACAAGATCTATAAAAAACTCATCACCTTCCAGGTGTAGCCGTTTTTGCCGGGCCACAAATGAGAAGCCATTGCCCAACTCCAGCAAAAAATCCTGCAAGTGATTAATGATGGCCGACTCCAGATCTTTTTCGTAATAAGCAGCTTCTCTCTTTAAACCTAAAAACTCCAGTATCATTGGGTCTTTGATAATCTCTTTTGCATCTGAGGGCAGTTTTTCTTCCCTGGCAACTGCTATTACAGCTTTTACATCATTGCTCAGCAAAAGTCTTTCAAATAGCTGGCTGTCACCTGTCTTTCCAGTTGCTTGGCCGTCCAATTATTCTTTTCGGTTTCAGCTATGTAAAAGTCCTTTTTATCCTTATTGTTTATACGGATTAGGGTGCGGTAATGCGTCCAACTCAATTGCGAACGCACTGCGTTCGCAATTGGGAAACTGCGGTAGAACTGCCTGCACATTTCCAACTGCCGTACAGAAAATCCACTTCCAAACTGTGGTTGTAGTGTTTCCGACAATGACTTTATCAAAAAATCTCCATACCCTGCTCGTTCTTTTCCTTCCTGTTCTTCTTCAAATATTACTTTCCCTATTTGCCAATACATCACCACCCGTTCTGTATCTACCGAACGGATAGCCCTTTCTTTTGCCCTGGCAATGATGGATTGTATTTGCTGGATGATTTCCTTTTTTAATTGCATGGCTTTGGGTTCAAATCATTGTTTGTAAATAACTACATTTTCTATTCTGTTTTACAATCTGGTTCTTATCCTTTGTTGACACCGGAGCAAAAAACCAGCTTTTAGCATCTCCCTGAATAATGTATAGTCACAATCAATCTTTTCATTTCTATCAACAATACTAGCATCTAAATATGCTATTAAAGTCAAAGCATAATTTATTTATCTACAGCGTTGCTGTATTGTTTACAGTGAGGTCATTGTGAGAGTCATCAATTCCCAACGGTATTACAACATACAAAGTGTAGCAATTTTTCTAAAAATCAAAAGATGCTACAGAAAACTTGTAGCAACTTGTTTGTAGCAATATTTTCTGCTACAAAATTTTTGCTACAGCTTTTTTAAGTTTTTACTCCATAAGAGTGTTTTTAAAATTGTTTGAATTTAGCAAGTATCCGTTTGAACCCGGCAAAAGCAGAACGCCTGTACCAACTCACCTTTGTGCCAACAAAAAATAAAAACATGAGTACAGAAAAAGTATGGTTTGTTACCGGCGCATCAAAAGGGTTGGGATTGGCCCTGGTAAAGAAATTATTAAGCCAGGGCTACCGGGTAGCCGCTACCTCCCGCAAGGTGGACGAACTGGCAAAAGCGGTAGATACAGATAGCGAAAACTTTTTGCCACTAGCCCTTAACCTGCTGGACGAAGCCGATGTACAAAAAGCGGTAACCGCAGCGGTGGCGCATTTTGGTAATATTGATGTAGTAGTAAACAACGCTGGCTATGGTATGCTTGGTAGCCTGGAAGAACTGACCGATGCCGAAGCAAGAGCCAATTTTGATGTGAATGTATTTGGCTCGCTGAATGTAATACGGCAGGTAATGCCACAGTTGCGTCGTCAGCAGGCCGGGCACATTTTCAACATTTCTTCTATCGGAGGCTTTAGTGGTGGTTTTGCGGGCTTTGGTATTTACTGCGCTACCAAATTTGCGGTGCATGGTTTTACCGAATCGCTGGCGGCTGAAGTGAAGCCATTTGGCATTCATGCTACGCTGGTGATGCCCGGTTATTTCAGGACCAATTTCTTAGAAGGCGGATCGCTCAGCACCCCTGCCCACGAAATGAGCGAATACAAAAATGTTCGGGAAACGCAAGCGGCGCATCAGCAAAGCATTAATAACAATCAACCCGGTGATCCTGATAAAGCAGCCGATGTATTGATAGCTGTAGCGCAACAGGCCGAACCGCCAATACACCTTTTCTTAGGGGCTGATGCGTATGAAGTAGCAAAGCAAAAAATTGCATTGGTACAGCAGGATATGCAGGCCGTGGAGGCACTGGCAACTGCAACTGGGTTTTAGTGTTATACTCCAGTCATTGCGAGAAGGGTTCTTGCCCGACGAAGCAACCTCATAATTAGGGAGCTTGCTGCTCTTGAGGTTGCTTCGGCAAGAACCTCGCAATGACGGGAGTAGGGAAGGTTTCAATTAAAATCATTAAAAATACAATCATGAAAAAAGTATGGTATATCACCGGTGCGTCGAAAGGATTAGGGCTGGCACTGGTAAAGAAATTATTGAGCGAAGGGTATCGGGTAGCAGCTACTTCCCGTACCAAAAGTAGCCTGGTGCAGGCGGTAGGGGTGTACGATGAAAAACAATTTTTGCCGCTGGAAGTAGACCTCACAAGCGAAACTTCAATTGCAGAGTCTATCCAGCAAACGCAGCAGTTTTTTGGCGGACTGGATGTAATTGTAAACAACGCTGGCTATGGTATTGGTGGTGCGGTAGAAGAATTGAGCAGCAGAGAAATTCACCAGAGTTTTGATGTAAATGTATTTGCTACAATCAGCGTTATGCAGGCGGCCATGCCTTACCTACGGGCACAGCATTCCGGGCACATTATTAATATTTCATCCATTGCAGGTTTTGCAGCGGCTACTGGCTGGGGTATGTACGCTGCTACCAAATACGCCATTATGGGCCTTACGGAAGTGATGGCGGAAGATGTAAAAGAATTGGGCATAAAAGCTACCGTAGTAGCACCCGGTGCATTTCGTACGCAGTTTTTGAGCGACGAATCCATTGCGTTTGCAGAAAAGAAGATTGACGATTATGGCGCCATTCGGGCATCGCACACCAAATATGCCAGCATGAATGGTACCCAGGCTGGCGACCCCGATAAAGCAGCCGATGCATTCATTGCACTAGCCGAAAATCCTAACCCGCCAGTTCGCTTGTTTTTGGGTAGCGATGCCTACAACCGGGCAAATTCAAAAATTAATCTGTTGACAGAAGAATTAGAAGCGAATAAAGCACTCAGCTTTTCTACTGATTACTAAAAAAGGAAAGAAACGAATAGCCAATATGCTAATATAAATTTGTATAAAAATTGTAACGTAGTAACCATGCCTCAAATAGAAACACTCGAACAATTTTACAAGCACAAGTTCAACTGGATGCCCGAGAACCTGCAAATTGATTTGGGGCATTTCAATGTATTTAGTTTGGAAGACTGGAACCTACGATGCGGTGCTATGGTGCAATACAACCGTCGTGACTTTTATAAAGTATCCTTGATGCGGGGCAAGCATGTGTACCACTATGCCGATAAATCGCTGGAGGTGGATGGTTCTACG
The DNA here is from genome assembly GCA_964242675.1 of uncultured Chitinophagaceae bacterium. Lineage (GTDB taxonomy): Bacteria > Bacteroidota > Bacteroidia > Chitinophagales > Chitinophagaceae > JAZKFT01. Next base: position 5,141 of record CAXTDG010000081.1, on the reverse strand, counting down.
CTTATGTTTTTCAACCCAACCGTACCGTACAAATATGAACGCATTACGGAGCAGCCCAGCGGTTATTTCTGCATTTTTAAAGAGGCGTTTTTTAGTGAGCACATTCGGGGTAGTATTAGAGACCTGCCCATGTTTAAGCCCGGTGCCAAGCCAGCTTATTTATTGAGCGATGCACAGGATAAACACATCAGCAGCATATTCGAAAAAATGCAGGCAGAAATTGCTTCTGACTACACTTTCAAGTACGATCTGATCCGCAACTACATTATGGAAATTGTACATGCCGCACTGAAGATGGAACCTTCGGAAACGCTGTACCAACAGGCCGATGCGAATACAAGAATCACCGTCGTATTTACAGATTTGCTGGAGCGGCAGTTTCCTATTGAAACGCCTTCGCAGCAGTTTGCATTACGGTCGGCCAAAGATTTCGCCGCTAAGCTAAATGTGCATACCAATCACCTAAACCGGGCCATCCGCCTGACTACTGGTAAAACCACTACTACACATATTGCTGAGCGGCTTACTGCTGAGGCAAAAGCCCTGCTGAAACATACCGACTGGAACATTTCGGAAATCAGCTACAGCCTGGGTTTTGAAGAGCCAGCTCACTTCAACCATTTCTTTAAAAAGTGGACCAACGCTACGCCCAGCGCTTTTAGAAATTAAACAGCTTTTATAGGTAAGAAAATGTGTAGATAGCAACCAGCAAGGCTACCTGCACATTTTCTTTTTATAGCTGTATTACTTTTATTGGTAGTGCAAATGTTGAGTAAGACCTTTATGGGAATCACTTATCATTCGTACAGGCGTTTTTATGATACCCATATTCGATATTCACTGCCATCCTTCTATAAAAATAAATTTGTTCAACCGGCAAATGAGGCAAGGGCATAAGTCGGCTTCCGATCTGCCTTCTAGCGGTATGTATGTTGATTTCCCCGGCATGGAAACCGCTGGTGTACAAATTATTTTTTCCTTTCATTACATACAAGAGGCGGGCTTTGGCAGTTTACCTAAATCGCATAGAGTATTCAAAATGTTAGAGCGCATGGGCTTTACTATTTTTAAAAAATTTGAAAACCGGGAAGATGGGTTGGATGCTTTTAAAAAAGCCATTAACAGTATTCAACTTACCAACCAGCAGGTAGAGGGAAATTCCGGTGTATCAGTAACGACACCCAAAAGCTGGAATGCCTTTCAGCAAAGCTTTACAGAAAAGAAAATCATCCTGCTGCATGGGTTGGAAGGAAGCCATCACTTGGGCCGCAAACTAGCCACCACGCAGGATTATTTAAACAACCTGCAACGGTTCAAAGATTTGGGTGTACGCATCCTTACGCTGAGTCATTTTTTTCAAAACGAAGTGTGTGATTCCGCCGGTGGCATTCCACCAGGAGGGGCAAAGTTGATGGGCTATGCAAAGCCGGTTTCGCAAAGTGATGGCCTTACTGAAGTGGGCAAAGCTGTGGTACACTGGTGCCAGGAAAACGGGATGATTATTGACCTGGTGCACTCAACGCCTGAAACCCGGGCACAAGTGTATGAAATACTCAACAATAGGGCAGCTAAAGGTGATAAAATACGGCCGGTTGTTTTTTCGCATACCGGCATTCGGGAAGTGGCTGCCAAAAACATGACCTCGCAGGATGACCTGCTAATACTGCCGGATAAAGCAGAGATTAATATTATTAAGAGATACGGTGGTGTATTCGGAGTAATCCTGATGAACTACTGGACGATTGGAAAAGAAGATAACAGTATTTTTCGGAAAGAAAAAGGAATAGCACATGTAATAGAAACAATGCGGTTTATCAGCGACTGTACTGGCAGCTTCGACAATATTTCCATAGGTTCTGATCTGGATGGATATACCCAGGTTCCGGACGATGTAAAACACATTCGGTTTATGGGAAGGCTACGGGATGCTATTGTAGAAGCGTTTGGAAAGGAGGCCGCCGAAAAAATATGTTATCAAAATGCGGTTCGGGTGTTGGAAGCATCCTGGAGTAATGAATAGAATAAATAGTGAACAACTAGTAACAGGTATTGGATACCCGAACAGGCAAACAATTGAACCTGAACTTTTATAGTAGCCATATTAACCATAGCTGAATGGCACATAGGTAAGAATGCAATGCCAAATAATATGGCTTGCCATTTTTGTTGTAATGGACATCGGTACCCAACACTATATCACTTTTCCATTGTAATAATTACTCGATAGAAAGGGTAGCACATTCGTTGCGGAGATAGCATCCCAGGCGTTGGTATTCGTATTGGTAAGCGGCCGGTTGAGGGCTGCATTTTTAAAGGTGCTGTAGTCTTTTTTCTCAGGCAATTCTCTTTCCGTAAGAAAATAATCGGTACCAAACAAAATGCGGTTTCCGTAGTTAGCATGGTTTAGCTGCTCGAAAATGAGTGGATGCGTATCAGCTTCACTCAACGTGTAAGCAATATCGGTATACAGCCCTTTGTAGCGTTCCATTAGGTTTTGTATTTGCACAAACCAGTTTTGCCCCGTTACACCAATAGGCGGCTGGCCGGTGGTAGTTAGCATTTGGTCGGCGCCGCCAAAATGGGCCAGGCACAACTTCAACGGTTTTTGCGGATCGTTGAAGCGGGCCAATACTTTTTCGTATGCAGCCGGCTCCATAAAATAAGAGCAGGAGCGTACATTGTTATGAGATTGTTGCTTGCCCAATAACCAGCGGCCAATGCTTTTTTCATAGAAGGGTTTGGCCGGGTATAGCTGCCCGCCATCGTAAGGATTGGGCGAAGCCAAAACACTGTTGATATAAGCTGTATCGTTATTATAAATACCACCCAAATAACTACAATGGCTCAGTACCGGCACCCCGTTTTCGGCTGCCCATTCAAAGGTTTCTATCAGCCGTTCATCAAACGGGTAAAACCCCATGGGCGGGTATAGTTTCAAGCCTACAAATGGATATACCGACCGCTCTTTATTGATGGTAAGTTTGGTATTAAAATAAGCCGCTACTGTTTTCTGTAATTCTTTGCCGGTGCTTTTCCAGCGGGGATCAATGCCCATAAAAAGCAACAGGCGGTCGGGGTATTGTTTCTTCACCTGCATCAGTTCTTCCAGTTGGCCCTCGTAGCCCGATACCGATGCACCAGCCCCTGTTTTTTCCATATACATTGCCAGGGCCACAAACCGGATGGCCGTATCATCATTGTACTGCTGCATCAGTTCTTCAAACACTTCCAACTGGTTTTTACTTTTTCCTATTTTCAAAAAGCTGGCGTATCGCTTACCGCCATTACCACCAAACCACGACAGCAGTTTTTCTACCACAGCCGCACCCGGTGCGGTGTTGGTTGCTTTTACAACCAGGGATGCCACTGCCGGTGGCAGGTACAGGCTCAAAAACTTTTCCGGGGCATTGCTCATCGTAAACGTATGGCTATGCACATTGTAGTGTTGCATAAGGGCTAAGGTTGTTTTTGGGAAATAGCTTTTCTCAGAATATTGAACCAGAATGGTGCGCCAAGGCTGGCTGCAAACCCGCTAATGAGTACGCCCAGTAGTTTCCAAAGCCAATCTTGCCAGCAGTGCTTTGGTTGAAATATAAAACTATGCTGTGTGCCTATTGGCAGGTTGATGGGCTGATTGGCAGTATCGATCCGGTTTAGAAAATTAGTTATCCTTTTCTCTTTTGCTTCGCTGCTGCCCGTATCGCTAACCAAGATGGCTGCATTTTTTTGATAGTACCCAATAACAGCTTCCCGTACCTGCGGATTGGTATTGAAAATTTTGAATAGTTGTATGCTGTCTACATTTAGCACTAGGCCTAAAACAATGCCCAATATCAGCAGTCGTCTTTTGGTGGCTTTGCTGTACCACAGCGTCAGGCGTTGGGTAAATTCATTGTACCATTTTTCAACGTTCAGCACCAGGTTGTTATAGATCAGGCCTTCATTGTTGGCTTGCCCGCTGGCTAGTGCACTTAGTTCTGCACTCCTTAGTGATTGGTGGAAAAAACTGGTAGCATCACTGGACTGTAGCACTTGCGTTGCCAGCTTAAAATTGTTGAGCACCGTGTGGTTATAATTATTGCCTGCTACCGGATTGCCTGTTAATGGCCCGGCTGTTACACCGGCCATTTTTGCAGCACTGATTTTTACAATTTGTGCATTGCTTACTACCTCTATCAGGGCTTCGGTAAACAGGTGCGGCGCTATATCGTTGGTGGGTTTGCTAGGGTCACGGCTTAGCAGATCAATAGTGCCGTGCAAATACAATAGGGATGCCCAGTTTACACCATTCGGCCCATCCTGCAACTGCTGAAACAGGTAGCGTTTCATAAACCTTCCCCGTTCTGCCTTAGCCTGTGCTACCGCTTCATGAATCATGCTGCACAGTATGGCAAACAATGCCCATGCAATAACGATGGATAAAAGAATGCTGACCATTGGAATGTCAAAAAAGTTCATATAGCATTTTGGTTTAGCAATTATAACGGGTGAAGAGTAGGTAATTAATTGTGTGCAATGCCCTGGTTAGAAATATTTTTCAGTGAACGAAGACATGTAGTGTATAAAGATGCAATCAATTTTTACAAAATGCAAAAGTGTAAAAAACAGATGCTGGTGTTATTAAGCAGTAAGATAAATATCTATAGTAATTGCTTTAAAAGAATTCTGCTGCAAATGGCTAGTTTCTATTAGTAAAGTGTACAGATTGATTAGCAAAAAAAGGCGCTTATAAACTTGTCGTATTTATTCAATCCCGCCCTATAGGTATGTATGAGTTTTGCATTGCAAATAAAACATAATGCAATGCTTATCAAAAACATCTACTTGTTTGATGGACAGCCACTCACTCAAACAACAGCTATCAGAATTACAAATGATACAATTACTGAAATAGCTCCTTCATTAGTGGCGGAAGAAGGAGAAGAAATAATAAATGGTAATGGAGCCATTGCCTTGCCTGGTCTTACCGATGCTCATCGCCATGTATGGCAGTCGCCTTTTAAAGGCTTTGCTGCTGATTTGATGTTGCTGGATTACCTGGATAAAGCGGTAGCCGGTATTGGTTCAAAAATCAGTGCCGAGGAACTGTATTATCTTAATTTATACGGGTACTTAGAAGCAGCCACAGCAGGCATTACAAC
>CAXTDG010000080.1:0-11613 GCA_964242675.1 uncultured Chitinophagaceae bacterium | reverse complement strand
CTGGTACACCCGCCCCATTAAAAATACGCAGCAGCCGCTCCTGGCAAGCCGCTCCGCCCGTTACAATAAACGATACATTTTTGCCCAGTGCCTGCCGCCACTTACTAAAAATGATCTTATTGGCTAGTGCTAATTGGGTTTGGTACCACCAGCTACCTTTCTTATGGTTATCGTATTGAAAACCTAAGTCCACTGCCCAATAAAATAACTTCTTTTTTACTCCAGTCAGCTTAGATCCGGTGCTCATTATTTTTTCGTACACTTTTTCCAATAGCCGAGGCACTGTTGTAAAGCCATCCGGGCAAACTTCCTTCATGTTGTCGCCAATGGTTTCCAGGCTTTCGGCATACCAGATGGCAATGCCGCTGTACATAAAAATGTAAGAACACATTCGCTCAAAAATGTGGTTGAGTGGTAAAAAGCTAAGCACCTTTTTTTGGGGGGCATCTTCAAATGGAAAGCTGCTTTTGCTGTTCATTACATTGCTTAAAATGTTTTGATGCGTAAGCATTACTCCTTTCGGTGTACCGGTGGTTCCGCTTGTGTAAATGATGGTAGCCAGGTGCTGTGGCTGAATGCCGGCTTTCACCGTTTGCAATTGCTGCCGAAAAGCATCGGTTGCGCCATTCATAACGGTAGTCCAATGGGCTGCACCTTCTATTTTTTCAAAAGTAAAAACTTGCTTGAGCGATGGAATTTTAGGTTGAATGCTTTGTATTTTTTCGAGCAAATCGGGACTGCTAACAAAGATGTATTTCACTGCCGCATCGTTGAAGATGAATTCCAGTTCCAGCGGGTTAGTGGTAGGGTATACCGGCACCAGAGAAGCACCTATTTGCTGGCAGGCCATATCTACACACAGCCACTCGGGCCTGTTGTTTCTAATGATGCCGACTTTGTCTACTCCCTCCGGTGAACCATCGTTGGCACTTAATCCCAATGCCAACATACCGGCACTTAAATCGTCAACTATTTTTTTAACTTCTGCGGTACTATAGTGCCGCCATTGGCCGCCTTCTTTAGCCGCCAGCATGGTTTCTTTGGGAAAGTGCTGCAACTGGTGATCAATGCAATCGAACAACCGTTCCGGTTTCATAAGGCGCAACAATTAGGTATACTGCAATAGTAGTAAAAGTTAGTCAGTGGTCAGTTAGCCAGTTGTCAGGGAATTAGTGGCCAGTCACAATCAATTTTTGCAAGTTGATCCTAATTCTGGCAACTGATTAAATGACTACTATCGCTGCTGCTTCAGTCTTTCATATTCTCTTTCAACCGAATCCTGCTGATTACCATCGCCGTAAGCATCAAAATATTGAAAAGCAATACCCAGGCCCCAACCCAGCGTTACCCAAATAGGCCAGGCTGCTGCCCAGTTTCCAAAACCCTGGTACTGCCCTTGTGTAATCCACCAGATGGCCCACAAAAACAAATTGATCAACACATATACGGTGAGACTTTTTTTGAAGGCCGCTCTTTTTTTAGCCATCCGCCAAAGGCGATCATCTACCTGCTCGTTCATAACAGTTTGGTTTTGATAGTAAAAGAATTCGTTTCCGTTAGCCAAAGTACAAAAACAAAAAACCTATACCAGAAATTTTTTAAATCATAATCCGTTTGTTACTAGCGGATAAATGAAGATGCGATAGGCTGCTTGTTAAATAGAGTTGCAGTTATCGTTGCCAGCTTGCCTCACCATAGCTACGACCTACATTTGCCCTCTTAAATTGTTTTCTGCATGAATTTGCAACCGGTAGATGTGGTGGAGTCGATTGACGATGTGGTGTTCAAGGAAAAATATTACCTGCCCATGAAACCGGTAGTAATAAAAAATGTGAGCCAGGCCTGGCCAGCCATGCAGAAATGGGACTGGGATTATTTTAAACAAATAGTAGGCGATAAAAAAGTAGGCTTGTACAACAATATAAAAAGCGATGCTTACACGCCCATCAATACTGCCGACGACTATAAAACTTTTGGTGAGTACATTGATATGATCCGCAGTGGACCTGCTGCCTGGCGTATTTTTCTGTTCAATATTTTTGAACATGCACCACAGCTTACCAAAGATTTTTTGTGGCCGGAAAACCTGATGAAGGGCTTTGTAAAAAAATACCCGATGCTGTTTGTGGGAGGCGAAACTTCGGTAACGCATATCCATTTCGATATTGACCTGAGCCACATTTTGCATACACAGTTCATGGGCCGCAAACGGGTGCTGCTGTTTCCGCATGAAGAGCAGCACAAGCTATACCGCAAACCCTTCGAAGTGCTGAGCCTGGCCGATTTCAGTAATTACTACGATCCGCAAAAAAGCAAATTAGATACAACAAAATTCCCTGCTACAGAACTGGCTAATGGCTACGAGGTAATACTCAATCATGGTGATACACTATTTATGCCGGCAGGCTATTGGCACCACATGGAATATTTAGACAGTGGATTTGCCATGAGCCTGCGGGCTTTGCAGCCATCGCTTAGCGGCAAACTAAAAGGCGTTTGGAACCTGTTTGGGATGCGTAGTATTGATACGCTGATGAAGAAAACTTTTCCAAAGCCCTGGTATGCTTATAAGCAACGAAAGATTCAGGAAAATGCAGAGAGGTAACTGATAATTAATAATTTATAATTAAGAATGCTGGTGATGAATGGCCATTCAATGTTGTAATTGTCAAAACATATGCGTAGTGACCATTTCATTATCAATTATCCATTGTCAACTATCGATTAACTTATTTCCGTTCCAATTTCAAATCCGCTATCACCGGCAAATGATCACTGAAGCGGCTATTGGCGGTGGTGAATTGTTCTACTTTGAAACGGTTATCGCATAAAATGTAGTCGATCCGTAGCATGGGTGCCAACGACACGAAGGTGCGGCTTACGCCATTTCCTTTTTCTATAAATGCATCCCGCCGGGCACCCCTAATGTGCCAGTAAGCGTAACTATTGGGCACATCATTAAAATCTCCACAAACAATTTCAGGATAAGGACAGGTATCCAGCAAGGGCCGTATTTGCTGTGCCTGCAAACCTCGAATTTGTATGGCGGCTTTCATTTTTGCTAAGATGTTTTTATTAGCAGGGTTTGTAATATCGCCACGCCGTTTTATCCACTCAAGATTGCGATAGTCAGCAGAGCTAAACCGGAAGGATTGGAGGTGCGTTGTAAAAATGCGGATGGTATCTGTGCCCTTTACCACATCAGCATGTACAACGCTTTCCCGTGAAGCGGTAAAGGGAATGCGCTGCCCATTGAGCAAAGGCGTCTTAGAGAAAATAGCTACGCCACTGCGATAGTCGACCGAGGCTTTTTCATAATCCTTTAGAAAAACAAAGTAGGGATAACCCGCCTGCTGCACTGCCTGCAAATAGTTTTTCTTCACACCGTTAGAATCGTACTGGCTAAACTCCTGCAGGCAAAGTACATCGGCATCAGCGCTTTGTATAAATGACGCAATGCCATCTTTTGTTGAAATGCTGTCGCCTTTTACCAGGCCCTCGAATACCCGTACATTCCAGGAAAGCACCCGCAAAACGGCACTGTTTCTTTTGTAGGTAAAATCAACTGTATTAAGTCGAAATACTACGGCTACCTGCCGCCAGCAAAGCAGCAATATCAGCAGCGATAGAATGCTGTATTTAGGCTTAACAACTATCCAAAACAGGAAGAAAAAAACGACAATAAAAAATACGTAGGGAAATATTAGTCCGATCAGGTTGAGCCACCACCAGCGTTGTGGATTGGCATACAGTATGATGCCTGGCAAGCCAAATAATACTACCGCTACTCCGTTAGCAATGAGTAAAAAGCGTTTGGTTATTTTTCTGAAGCTAAAAGCCAAAAGAGAATTGCGGTTTAGGTAAAAGGATTAAGGTTTACTGCTTGCCAATAGATATAAATCAGAAAAATACAGGTAAGCCTTCAGCATTCATAATTTTCGTTTACACAGCTTACCACCTTACGTCAATTATTTGTGGGTAATGGTCTGATAGTTCTACTGTATCTTTTTTGTACTGCACAACTTCTGTACCGGGTGTGGTGAATAAATAATCAATACGTAAAGTGGGTGATATACGGTAATAAGTTCGTCCCAGGCCACTTCCCTTTTGTAGAAATACGTCGTTTAGGTTGCCTTTAATTTTATTGTAGCAGTAAGAACTAGGTACTTCATTCATATCAGCCGAAAAAATAACCGGGTAGGGGCTATCGTCTATTGCCTTACGAACCAGTTGTGCTTGTTGTGCATGATAGGGCAAATAATAGTTCATTTTTTTTACCACCGAACCGCTGTAATTAACGACACTGTCTTCATCTTTTACCCATGGTTTTTTGTCTTCCGGGTGTTGATCTTTAAGGTACATGCTCTGCAAATGTGTGGTAATAATGCGGCGGGTTACTCCACCGATATTTATATCTGCTTCAACAATTGCTTCAGGCCACTTCTTTCCAGGATACAAGATCTCTTTGGCATTAATCAAAGGATATTTTGAGAAAATAGCTACTCCAGAAGATTCTTTACCCCAAGGGCTTATTGACTGGTAGGTATTAGAATAGAAGTAATATGGATAGGGTAAAGAATCTTTAAAGAAAGTGAGGTTGGGTATGATTCCTTCAATATTGGTAGTAGAAAAATCCTGGACGCAAATAATATCTGGCTGTTGCTGCTGGATATAGTGCATAATGTCAAAGCGGCTTGATTGTAAACTGATGTATGGTACTGGCTTATGACCAAGATTCTGAACGTTCCAACCCATTATACGTACTGTACCGGGTGCCTTCGCTACTGAAAAAGAGGAGGAATGCCAGCCAAACAAGTGGCTTATATGATAACTTCCCAAAGCCAGAATGCACAATAGAATAAGTGACACTTTTCTGCTAAAGAAGCACCATACAATTATAGTAAGCAGCATAGTCACTAGCAATATTGGAAAACCGAGCCCCAGGTAGCCCATAACCACCCATTGGGCAGAGGATACAAAAGGTGTAAAACAGGCCAGTGCATACACAATGGCTAATAAAATAGTACTAATAATAAAAGACCACCAGAAAAAACGCTTCAAAAAAGTAAGGTTAAGTTAACGATAGGGCTGGCGAAGCAAAGCGTTTCAATCAATTGTCAATTGACCGTTTATCAGTGGTCAGTTAATTAGTGGTAAGTGAAAACCAATTTCAAAAATTACAGCTAAGCCTGATAACTGATCACTGGCTAACTGAACACTAATTTATAAATCCCGGCTGGCCCTTTTCAGATAATCTTTTTCTTCATCGGTAAGAAAATGATAGCCTTCTTTTCCAATCTTGTCGAGTATCTCGTCAATCTTTTGCTGGGTAATATTAGGCGTTTTGCGAAAAGGCTGCTGCCCACGGGTTTCATAAAATACTTCACTCTTTATTTTCTGCTGTACTTCTGTTTTTTGCTTTGGCTCAAACATGGTAAACAACCAGTTGTAGAAGCGGTGCATCCAGTCGCCCAAATCCTGGCCTACCCGTAAGCGTCGTACATACAGCATCCCCATTCCTGCTGCCGCCAGGTGTGCTATGGATACGGCTGTGGGGTAAGCACTGGAAGTAATGTTGGCAAAATCAATCAAGACAAATATCAGCGTAAGCACCCACAACGGTATACCACCATTTATCATGGGGAAAATGCGATAATCCGGGGCAAACATGGTTGTGGCCACAGCTACTGCCATCACTGCTGAACCAGCTCCTATAAGGGGCGATAACGCATCAACCTGCTGATGTAATGCCGGAATTAGGTTAGCAGCTAATGCAAAAAAAACAGCCCCGGCAAAACCTCCATATAAATAAATTGGTCCTAGCTTCCGATTGCCGGTAAGGTCTTGCAAAATATAACCAAACCACCATAACCATAGCATATTAGCTATGAGCGAAAATGGGCGGGACTCCGTAAACATGTAAGTAAAAAGCGACCAGGGGCGGGTAAATAATTTTTCAGCATTGGCAGGTACTACCAACCAGTTGAATACATTCTGATAATATTTGCTCTTGTCCAAACCACTGATGTCGTAGGTAATCTCTACAAACTTAACTATTACAAAAGCCACAGCGTTAATGGCAATGAGTGTGATAAGGGCATTACCATCCTGACCCAGCAGAATGCTACGCCGCCCTTTGTTTTGTTCCCGTACGCCCATGATAGTAAAAATTTTCAATGTTCAAGGTACAGCGTGTTGGTAAAACGATGTACGGCTTAACAACAATTTTTTTGCAGTTGTCGTACTATCAAAAATCGGGCTGATAATACAGGGCTATAAAGTGATACATCAGCTTGTGGTAGCCGCCACTTTACGAGGCACCAAACGTCCGGTAGTATCATTTTTATGAACGGTTTCGTGGTACTCGGCATCCCCATTTACCTGCCACAGGTCGTACAGTTCTTCGCCGGCAACAATGTTGCGGGCTGCCAGCATAGCCGTCATCATACTATGGTCCTGGTTGTTGTACTTATGCATCCCATTTCGCCCCACCAAGTACAGGCCAGGGTAGTTTTTTAGCGATGCCCGTATAGTATCTACATGCTGCTGGTAGTAGTGGTCGTACACCGGGTAGGCTTTCGGTTGCCGAACCACGTAGCTATCGGTCACTTCCGAAGCATTGGCCAGGCCAATCTGCTGCATTTCCTTTTTTCCCAGTTCCGCCAGGGATGCATCGCTGCTGGTCCATAGGCCATCGCCCTCAAAGCAAAAATATTCCAGCCCATAACAGGCCATACTTTCATCCGGCACCAGGTAAGGGCTCCAGCTTTTAAAATTCTGCACACGGCCTACTTTCACTTCAGGGTCGTGTATGTAAATCCAGTTGTCGCTAAACTGCTGTTTGTCGGGGGTCATCAATACCACCGTTATAAAATCACGGTAGTTTAATTTAGAAGCTGCTTCCAGCGCTTTTGCAGGCAATGCCGGAGAAATGGCTTTTGCCAGGGCTTGCATAGGTGCACCAGAAATAACAATATCAAATTCTTCGGTCGTTTTTTCCCCATCCAGTTTCAACGTCCATTTTTGGCTGGATGAATTGTAGTATAATCCTGTAACCCCCTGCCCCATGTGTAGTGTACCGCCCATTTGCCTGAACTTTTCGGCACACACTTCCCACATTTGCCCTGGGCCAAGCCGTGGATAGCGAAAAGTATCGATAAGCGTTTTGATGATTTTTTTCCCACTTGTCTGTTTATTGGGAAATACGGCATTGCGGATGGCGGCACTAAGCGATAATCCTTTGATTCGTTGAGCGGCCCAATCAGCTGAAATTTCGGTACAAGGAATACCCCAAACCTTCTCAGTATACGTTTTGAAAAAAATCTGGAACAGACGCTTACCGAACTGGTTGGTTACCCATTGTTCAAAGTTTTTCGGGTTTTTGATGGGGAAAGCCTTTGACTTCATGTAACTCATCATACAGCGGGCCGACTCAACTATCCCTAATTTTTTCAGCGCTTCCATCGCCATCAGCGGGTAGCTGAAAAACTTTTTCTGATAATAGATACGGCTGCTACGGGGTCGGTCGAGCATGTCATCGCCCAAAATTTCTGTCCAGAAGTCTTCCACCTCCTGCGATTTGCTGAAAAAGCGGTGGCCACCAATATCAAAGCGGTAGCCTTTGTACACTTCGGTTCGGGAAATGCCCCCGACGTACACAGGGTCTTTTTCGTAAACAACTACCTGCTTACCGGCTTTGGCCAATAAGTAAGCAGCAGTTAGTCCGGCTGGCCCGGCACCAATGATTCCGATACGCTGTTGGTTCATGCAGGCGCAAAATACTTTGATTTTACTTAATGTAAAGCGCAAGGCAGAGATAAGTTATGAGAGATAAGTGATAAGAGATGAGTTGCAAGTAACAGAAACAGAACTTTTACAACCTTTCCGGCACAGATGAAAGTTACAGTTAAACCCTTTTTGAAAAGCAACACCACTTATCACTCATCTCTCATAGCTTATCTCTTTATACTCCTTCTGCAATTATGGCTATTGCAGCCTTTCCGGCCCGTCAATTGTAAATGCGTTAGTTTTGTTAGTAACCAACGTATATCATTGAATGGTTGAGATTTTTATATTACTCGGTTTAATCATTGCTAACGGGCTGCTCGTAATGAGTGAGATTGCTCTGGTATCGGCTCGTAAAAGCCGCCTCGAACAGATGGCCAACAAAGGTAACAGCAACGCAAAAGCAGCGCTGAAACTGGCCGAAGACCCCGACATTTTTTTATCTACTGCACAAATAGGTATTACCCTTATTGCTATCGTTACGGGTTTGTATTCCGGCGAAAAGTTTGGTAAAGACTTAGAGCCGGTTTTAGCAAAATACGAAATGCTACGGCCTTATGCTCAAAGACTTTCAACCATTCTGGTGGTGGCTATCGTCACTTTTGTAACCATTATTTTAGGAGAATTAGTACCTAAGCGGATTGGCTTATTGCGGGCTGAAAAGATTGCAACGATAGTAGCCAAACCCATGAATGTTTTTTCGACCATTGCTTTCCCCATTGTATGGCTACTCAACATTACTACAAAAGCCATTTTCAAACTTTTCAAAATAAACCAGGGAAAAGACAATAGCGTAACGGAAGACGAAATAAAGGCAATGATTAGCGAAGGCGCTGTTTCGGGAGAAATTGAAGCGGAAGAGCAGGAAATTATTGAACGGGTGTTTCATTTGGGCGACCGGGCCATTACTTCGCTAATGACACACCGAAGCGATATTGTTTGGATAGATGTAAACGATACTATGGGCGACCTGCTAGCAAAAGCACAGCCCCTGCCTCACAGCATGTACCCACTTTGCGAAGGCATCATTGATAATATTAAAGGGGTTATCCAACTGAAAGATGTCATTCTTGCTAATGGCGATACGCCGGTAAGAAGTTTTTTGAAAAATGCCTTATTTGTTCCCGAAAATATTACGGCTTACCAGGTGCTGGAAAAATTCAGAGAATCAAAAGTGCACTCTGCTTTTATCGTAGATGAGTATGGTACGTTGCAGGGAATGATAACCCTGAACGATATTCTAAAGGCCATAGTAGGCGGCGTAGCTCAGGATGAGCATGATGAATATGAGATGGTAGAACGGGCGGATGGCAGCTTTTTAGTAGATGCTCAGTTTTCGTTTTATAACTTTCTTTCCCGCTTTGATAAAGACGATTGGATAGATGAAGACGAACAGGAATTTGACACTCTGGGCGGTTTTGTAATTGACCAACTTCAACGTATACCCGTAGCGGGCGACCATTTTGAATGGCGTGGCTTTACGTTCGAAATTGTAGATATGGATGGTGCCCGTATAGACAAATTTCTTATAACCCTTTCTGAGGCACTAAAGACGGAAATGAATGTAGAGGAGTAGCAGAGAACAATGAATAATGAACAGTGAACAATAAAGAGAAGGGGCTTATATTTCTGATGAAATATAAGCCCCTTCTCTTTATAAAATCTCCCTACTTTATTTTATTGTTCATTATTCATTGTTCATTTAGAACTTCCTCTTTACTTACTTCTTCTTCATCATTACCATATTCCGTTTTTACTTCTCCGGCTGAGACTCCGTTTTCCGTTAGGTAGCGACTTAAGGCACTTTGGAAACCGTGAGTAGCGTACACTTTTTCAGCACCAGTTGCTTTTACCGCCTGTAGCAATCCCTTCCAATCGGCATGGTCGCTGAGTGCAAAGCCAGCATCAACATTTCTGCGCCGCATAGCACCCCGCACCTGCATCCAGCCACTACATACACCTACAGATGATGGTGAGAAGCGCCGCATCCAAGGTGTGCCATCGGCACTTGGTGGGGCTACTACTACGCTGCCTTTATACGCCTCTTTTGGTAAATCCGGCGTTACCCGTATCGTTTCTGGTAGTTGTACGCCTATGTTTTGCAATGCCTGGTTCATATTCCAAACGGCACCATGTACAAATATTTTATCGGTTACTTCGGCAAGACAGGGTAATAGCCGCTGGGCTTTGCCAAGGCTGTAAGCAACCAGCACACTGGTTTTACCAACGGCCTGGTTGCTGCGTACCCACTGTTGCACATCACTAAAAATCTCCGCTTGTTTTTTCCAGTTGTAAATGGGCAGACCAAAAGTACTTTCTGTAATAAACGTATGGCATTTCACCGGTTCAAATGCGCCACTCATGCCATCGTCTTCCACTTTGTAATCGCCACTAAAAACCCATACTTCACCACCAAATTCCAGCCGAACCTGCGATGAACCAATGATATGCCCGGCAGGGTGAAGCGACACTTTTACACCATTGATATTCAGGCTTTCGCCCCACTCCAGCGTTTGGTAGTTGTTTTCGCCCAGGCGGGCTTTCATAATAGTGGTAGTAAGCGTATTGCTGAGGTAATGCTTATGGCCGCTACGAGCATGGTCGCTATGAGCATGGCTAATGACAGCCCTTTCCACTGGCCGCCAGGGGTCTATATAAAAATCGCCCTGCGGGCAGTACAAACCTGTATCGGTAAACTGAATGAGCGGCATGAGATGCAATGGTTTTGCCCTTGTATGCGAAAGCGGTGCCAAGCGGTAAGTGGCAAGATTCAAGGAACAAGTATTAAGTTTTATTGCGACAAGATTCAAGAAACAAGTACCAGGTTTCGAGTGATGAATAAAAGTCATTATGCCATTCGCCGACATTCAAAAACAACTTCGATCTGGCTAAAACTATGGTACTTGTCAACTACTAGAAACTTGTTTCTGGATTCTTGTACCTTGAGCCTTGTAACTTATGCAGAGCATAAAAAAGCCATCCTTTGAGGGATGGCTGTAAGCTTTTTCTGCATACTATGCATTGGCTGGTGCCGCCTGTGCAGCATAATCCAGTATGGATTGTACCGCTTTTTTGCGGGGAGATACAAATGATCTGTCAAGCTTTTCAGTGGCCTCACAAATCACATTGTACTTCTGTTGCAAAGCCCAGTTCGACTCCAACGCATTGGCAATAGCAATTGTTTTTTCTGCTGAAGTTTCCCGGTAAAAATATTCCAGTAAATCTTCGGGTGTAAAAATGTTCATAGGCAAAACAGGTAACATAAATTAGCAGTTACTGCATCAAAACGCAGGCCGGGAAGGGTTTATTGTGCAAGAAAGTAAGTAGATAGTTAACAGTCGTTAGTCAACAGAAAAAACCATAGCAGTTTTAAGATTGCTTAATTGAAGCGGTATGTTTCAAAACCCACAACTGCTACTGTTCTATAAAAATTTCCTCATTATCCTTTTTCATAAAAAACTTTTCCCGGGCATATTTCTCTTTGGCGGCAGCATTGTCCCGCAGGTTTCTAGCTTCGTCTTTAGTAGCTTGTATCTGCTGATTGTAGTACTCAATTTTGGTATTCAATTGCTGTAGTTCCCGGCGGCGGGTAAGCTGCGAAAAAATATCACGGGTATCGAAAAAAGCCATCCAGACGCAGAAAAAAGTAAGGGCAAGCAAGTACTTATTGGCAAAAATGCGAAGAATCGTTTTCAGCATACCAGCGATAATTTGTAAATGCAATTTGAGAAAAAAGGGCATCCTGCACAATGCAAGATGCCCGTATTAAAACGATTATTTTAAAACTTATCTGCCAAATTTCAGCTTACTACCTGGGTAGATAGCTGT
>CAXTDG010000079.1:0-11659 GCA_964242675.1 uncultured Chitinophagaceae bacterium | reverse complement strand
GTATTTACTTTGAATAGGCATATCATAAATTAATTGCAACAAAGACAAAAACAAGAATGATGTAACGAAAGAAAACCTGGTAGGTACTTATAAACTAGCGGCAATGGTTTCGCAGTTTGGCAACCAGCCCGAAGAAAACGAGCTAGCTAACCTGGAAGATTGCGAAAAGGACGACCTGATAAAACTGAACGCAGATATGACCTGCAATGCAGTGGATGCTGGCACTGTTTGTAACCCCAATGGTAGCGAAAACGGAACCTAGGCATTACTATCTGCCAGTCAGATAACCATTATGGGTGAAACAAACACCATTAAACCATTTTCGGGCAAAACGCTGGTGCTGGAAACGGTTGTTGGTACTGGCAACCAGACTTACAGATTAACTGTAACGATGGCAAAACAGTAGCAGAATTATTCAACACATAATGCCCTTTGAGCCTACTGCTTAAAGGGCATTTATGTATTGTAGATTCTCGTGAAGAGAAAAGGAAAATAGATTATTTGAAAAAGAAAGTGTTTCCTATTTGTAAAAAGCACCGACTATCCTTTCAGCCAACACAGCAACTTATATAAAGCAGTAACCCTTAAAACAATCCTCTCTCACTTGCCTTCGGTTTTATACCGGAGGCTTTTTTATTGTATAAAAAGGTTGTCTTGAAAATTACAAGTTACCGTATCAACAATTCGCAAGGCTTAAGGCCCGTATGCTTTTTAAACGCAGTAGAAAAATGCGAAATAGAAGAGTAGCCCAGCAGCGCCGACACATCGGTAACACTCAGGCTTTTTTCGTATAGCAGGTATTTGGCGTGTTCCATACGCTGGCCTTGGTAAAAATCGAATACCGTAGTGCCAAACATTTCCTTGAAACCTTTTTTCAGGTAGCACTCGTTAGTAGCCACTTTGCGGGCCAACTCCTTAATGGTAATAGGCTCACCAATATGTTGTAGTAGTATTTCCCTGGCCCGGATGATTTTGTCCCGGTCATCTTCGTTAGCCAGAAATTTACAGGCAAATACCTCTTCCTTTTCGTTGCCAAACAGGCACTCCAGACTATAGAGAAGTAATGATTGTATTTGAGCATTCAGAAAAATATTGCCCAGACTATCAGAGTAGCGGTGGCTTATCAGG
Organism: uncultured Chitinophagaceae bacterium; assembly: GCA_964242675.1. GTDB lineage: Bacteria > Bacteroidota > Bacteroidia > Chitinophagales > Chitinophagaceae > JAZKFT01. The sequence continues at coordinate 10,531 of CAXTDG010000079.1, read as the reverse complement.
CTATCCAGCACCACCCGGTTTTTAGCACACAGCGGCACTATATGCGCCACCGCCTGCTTATGCTGAAACGATAAGATTTTTTCAGCTCTTGTTCCTTCCGACTGACTATGCAAAAACTGTCCTAAGTAAGAAGGAGTAAACCGGAAAGCAAATACATCCAGCGTTTCATTTTTCTCATCGCAGGACACATCTGCTTTTTTACAGGCCCCACCATTGCAGGCTGTATGCTGGCAATAGGTATTGCCCGAAATGCAGAACTTCAATTCCAGCGCATTATCGGGGCTGGCTTTCGTTACATAATTGTATACTAGCATGCCGGTATCTTCTGCCTGCCAGCCCATTTGCTTGTTGTAGCGCCGAATGCTGTACTGTACAGAGTTTGGGATGGTTTTTTCCTGGTGATGTAGCAGTTCCAGCTCGTCAGGCATTACATTTTGCCTGAGAGCTTCCTGAAATATTGAAAGGGTTTGTGCCATGTAAAAAGAGAATGCTGCGAAAGTAATGTAGAAACACTGATTACCATTTCAGCCTGCTGCCCTGGATCAATTGAATGACAGTGGCGTGACAAAAGAGAGAATAAAAAATGAATAATGAACAGTGAACAATATAGAACCTTAGCAAATCGAAAACTGACTCGCTTGTATTACCATTGTTCACTGTTCACTATTCATTGTTCATTGAAACTTATTGTTCACTAAAAAGGTTTCCCATGCGTAGCCTTTATAATAAGCTTGGATAGAAAAGGCAAGGCATGCATGGTTTTTAAAAAAAGAGCCGTACTGCGCTGTTCACCAAAAATCTTTTGCACTTGCCTGCCCATCCACAGTCGCCGTGCAAACTGTTGCTGCCACTGCTTTCTGTATTTTGCCTCCATGTGAGTGCGGCTTATTTTTTTTCGCAAAAAAAGATTGGCCGCTTCCAATGCCAGTTTACTGCTATGCAGCGCCATGCTCATGCCATTGCCACAAAGCGGCGTTATCATGCCGGCAGCATCACCCAGCATCAGGATGTTATTTTCTACCTGTGCCTTTTTTACAAAGCTTATCTGCGAGATGGTAAGTGGCTCAGCGTACAAAAATTCAGCTTCGCTAAATATCTTTTTAAGCTGTGGATTTTGCTGCAAAACAGCAGCTTCCATTTGCGGTATGGAATGATTGCTAACTGAAAGATTAGCCGCTGGTGTAAGATAGCAAAGGCAGCTTTTTCCATCCTCAATGGCCGACATGCCACAGTAGCCACCTTTGAAATTGTGCAGTGCAATAGTATCGGCAGCATGTGGGTAGCGGATATGATATTTTACACCTACATAATTGTTGAGCTTATTGGGTTTTTGCTGCGTAAATGGCCGCTTCCATTTTACATCCAGATTGCTGCGTTTGCCAAACGAACCTGCTACTACTAGTGCTGTGAAATTGCCCGCAGATGAAACGATAGAAACTTGCCTGCCATTATTATCAACCGATGATACTTTGGTATCTGTAAAAATCTTCACGCCTTTTTTTAAGGCTATCTGGTACAGTTGATTATCCAGCGTATAGCGGCTAATACCAAAGCCACCTAACGGCAAATTAAAATCGTACATTTTACCATCCATATCCGACAGTTGCAGCTTGCGAATTTGTGGCAATTGCATGTTGGCTAATGGCACACCTAACCGTTGTACAAAATCATAACTCTCCATACTAATATACTCACCACAAACTTTATGAAAAGGATATTGCTCCTTTTCGAAAAGTACTACCTGGTAGCAAGCATCTGCCGCCTGTATAGCAAGTGCCAACCCGGCAAGCCCGCCACCAATAATAGCTATATGGTAGTGTGTATTTTCCATTCAGTTGCTTATTCGCAGTAGTAAAAGTCGCTGAAAATTTTTAAAGCGGTTTTAATGTACAACCTTTCATTTCCCCTAAAATATTTCCATCACTTAATATACAAATCTCTGCACCTTCCCGTTTCTTTATAGTTCGGTTCCTTGAACATCTTCAACCTACGCCTTATGAATGCCCCTAAATTTCTCCTGCCGCTGCTGGTGGCCGTGCTATTTCTATATGCCTGTAATAATAAACAGGTAGCCCTCGAAAGTACCAACGCTACCGGCGAAGTGCAACCACTAACCAATCTTGAATTTCGCTTTAGTAAATCGCTGATGCCCGATAGTTTACTAGCGCAGCAAAACGGTTGGGATAGCACAGAATACATCACGTTTACGCCAGCTATACCGGGCCGTTTTAGGTGGGAGTACGGCGATAAGCTGGTGTTTAGTCCGGCGCAGCCTATGAAGCCTGCTACTACGTACACCGTTAAGCTAAATAGTTTGCTGCTGAAGCAGAGTAATTATGGAAAATTTGAGAAGGTAGAAACCAGTTTTCATACGCCGCTATTGCAGTTGCAAAACAGCAATGTAATGTGGACCACCAGTAGCCCGGAAGCCAGCACGGCACAACCACAAATTGACCTGGAATTCAATTACCCGGTAGACCCCGTTTTACTAAAAGATCATCTGAAAGTTGATATGCAGCAAAACGGAAACGATTATCAGGTTACTACACTGAATAAAAGCAACCATGTAAGTATAAAGCTTATGGGTTTTAGGGCTGAGGATAAAGATTATACGGGTAAAATATCGGTAACAAAAGGTATGGTGCCGCAGGGCGGAAAAAATGCAACAGAAGAACCTATTGATGAAAACTTATTTATTGCATCGCCCTACAAACTAGTAATTAATGATGCACTGACCGACCACGATGGCACTTCCGGAAATATTCATATTAAAACCAGCCAGGAAGTAGTGCAGGCTTCACTTGTAGACGCTATACAAATTTCTCCCGCAGTAGCTTTTACTACAGAAATTACAGATGAGGGTTTCGATGTTCATAGCGATGCGTTTGATGCCAGCAAGAGTTATGATATTACCATCAATAAAAATTTACGGGGAAAAATTGGCGGTATTCTGCCGGACATTTATACCAGCAATATTGGCTTTGGTCAACTGGAACCGCAGATTAGTTTTATCAATACCAAAGGCGTGTACCTCAGCAGCCAGGGTAATAAGAATATCGAGATACGAATTACCAATTTAGAGAAAGTAAAACTGGTAGTAAGCCGCATTTACGAAAACAATTTACTAGCCGCTGAGCACTATGGTTATCAACCAAAAGATAAAGATGATGGAGATGATTATGAAGGAGGTGAGGATGAATATGAAAGTGATTATTACGAAGCATCCTATCGCAACCAGATGGACCTGGGCGATGTGATAATGGAAAAAGAAATTGATACTCGTACGCTGCCCCGTATTGGCAACAACCGGGTGTTGCATTTTGATGTAGAAGATAAGCTTCCAAATTTCAAAGGCATCTACCATATCAAGGTGCGTAGCCTGGAAGATTATTGGGTGGCCGATAGCCGATTTGTGAGCCTGAGCGATGTGGGATTAATGGCCCGTGAAGGCAAGGATAAAATACTGATATTTAGCAACAGTATTAAAACCGCCCAACCACAGGAAGGTGTGAACGTAACGGTGTATGGAAACAACAATCAGTTGCTGGGAAATGGTACTACGGATAAAGATGGCGTAGCCGAAGTAAGCATTGTTCGCAATGATATTGCAGGCTTTAAACCAGCCATGATTATTGCAAAGACTGCTGCTGATTTTAACTACCTGCCATTCGCTACAACTAAGGTGGGAACAAGCCGTTTTGATGTGGGTGGCAAACGCAGCAATAGTACTGGATTGGATGCCTTTATTTATGGCGAAAGAGATATTTATCGCCCCGGTGAAACGATGCATGCAGCGGTAATTATAAGAGATAAAACCTGGCAACCGGTAGCCGATGGCCAAGGAGAAATGAAATTGAGTGTACCTAACGGAAAGGAACTGGCCACGGATCGCAAAACATTAAATAATCAGGGTGCTGCTGAAGCGGCCATGCCTTTACCAAAGGCTGCTATTACGGGTAGTTATAGCTTGGAAGTGTACACGGGTAACGATGTTTTACTAGGCAGTAAAAACCTGCGGGTAGAAGAATTTATGCCCGATAGAATTAAGGTGGCTGCTAAACTGGACAAACCTTTCTTGCTGCCGGGCCAAACGACTACGTTAAGCATTAACGCAACCAATTTCTTTGGCCCGCCTGCGGCAAATAGAAATTATGAAACGGAAATACAGGTAAAACAAAAAACATTTTCATCCGACAAATACAGCCACTATAATTTCGATTTAGCCAATCAAAATACTTTCTTCGATAAAGTACAACGGCAGGGTAAAACAGATGCTGGTGGCAATGCAGTTGAAACCTACGATGTGCCAGATATGTATCAGAATTTAGGCATATTGCAAGCCAAGTTTTTTACCACAGTTTTCGATGAAACCGGTCGGCCAGTAAACCGGGCACAAAGCGTTGATATTTACACACAGGATTGGTTTGCCGGCGTTGCAGATGATGGATATGGTTACTATCCACTTAATCAACAAATCAAATTTGCGTTGATTGCATTGAATAAAGATGGCAATACAGTAAACGGGCCTGTTTCTATAAAAGTTATCAAGCATGAGTACCGTACGGTGCTAACCAAAAGCGGCGATTATTTCCGCTACGAAAGCCAGAAAGAAGATAAAGAAATCGGAGCCTATAATGTAACGATTAGCGGTACGGGTTCTGCATTTCCATTTACGCCAGGTAAGCCAGGCGATTATGAATTACGGGTGTATAAACAAGGTGCTGCCAACTATGTAAGCAAGGCCTTTTACAGCTATGGTTTCTGGGGTGGAAATGACAATGCAGCCTTCCAGGTAGATACCGAAGGGCATATAGATATTGAGGTAGACAAAGCCGTGTATAAAACGGGTGAAACAGCAAAAGTACTTTTCAAAACACCCTTCAACGGAAGGCTGTTAGTAACAACCGAACAGGATAAAGTAATCAGCCATCAATACCTTGAAGCAACGAACCGTAGTGCTACGATGGAGTTGAAAATGACCAGCGATAATTTACCTAATGTATACATCAGTGCTACGCTGATAAAGCCACACCAGATGAGCGATATGCCGCTAACGGTGGCCAATGGTTTTAAAAGCGTTGCGGTAGAAGAAGATAATAGAAAGATTGATCTGCAAATAACTGCACAAGGGAAAGTTAGAAGCCATACGCATCAAAAGGTTTCGGTGAAAGCTGCACCCGGTGCTATGGTAACGCTGGCTGCCGTTGATAATGGTGTGCTGCAGGTAAGCGATTATAAAACACCACAGCCATACGAATTCTTTTATGCCAAGCGGGCTTTGGAAGTGAACAGCTATAATATTTACCCATTGCTTTTTCCTGAAATACGGGGCAAGATGAGTAGTACCGGTGGCGATGGTTACGACCTCGAACGCCGCACCAATCCTATCCGAAATACACGAGTGAAACTGGTGAGTTACTGGAGTGGAATAGCACAAGCAGATGGTAGTGGAAATGCAGCTTTTGAATTTGATGTGCCACAGTTTAGTGGCGAAATAAGACTAATGGCTGTTGCCGCAAAAGGTGAACGCTTTGGGGGTAAAGATTTATCGATGACCGTTGCCGACCCATTGGTGTTAAGCACCGCATTGCCCCGCTTCATTTCTCCCGGTGATACGGTGAGTGTTCCGGTGACGATTACCAACACAACAGCTAAGGCTGCAACTGCAACCGCTCAGCTTTCTTTAGCTGCTCCATTACAGGTAGTTGGTGGTGCATCACAAAGCATTTCTCTGGCACCCAATGCAGAGGCTCAAGCTATGTTTAAAATAGTGGCGGGTGCGGCATTGCAACCTTCTAAAGTAACGGTAACAGTAAATGGATTAGGTGAAAAATTTGTGGATGAAACAGACATTACGGTAAGGCCTGCTGCAACGTTGGCTAAGCAAAGTGGAAGTGGTTTTGTACAAGGTGGTGCTACGCAAAATATTACGATTGGGAATGATGCTTTCATGCCTGGGTCTGCCCGCTATTCGCTGGTAGTAAGTGCATCGCCTGCGCTGGAATTTGGGAAACAATTGCAGGCCTTAATTGAGTACCCGTATGGCTGTACGGAGCAAACTATTTCGTCGGCATTTCCGCAATTGTATTTCGCTGATTTAAGTCAGCAAATGAATTTGCACAAAGCTTCTGCATCATCTGCCAATCAGAATGTAATGGAAGCCATTCGCAAAATAAAAATGCGGCAATTGTATAATGGCGGCGTTACGCTGTGGGATGGCGAAGGCACCGAAAGTTGGTGGGCTACAGTATATGCCATGCACTTTTTGTATGAAGCCAAACGAGCCGGTTTTGAAGTAGATGCCAGCTTGCTCGAAACAATTTCCGGCTATTGCATTAATAAGCTGAAAAGCAGGCAACAGGTGCCGTATTTCTATAATGGCGACCGGCAAAAAATGATTGCGCCGAAAGAGATGACCTATAGCTTGTATGTGCTGGCGCTGATGAACAAAGCCCAGCCTGCGGTGATGAATTATTACAAGCAAAATAATCATCTGCTGGCATTAGATAGTCGCTACTTGCTAAGTGCTGCGTATGCACTGGCGGGAGATAAAACCAGCTTCCGGCAACTACTGCCTCAATCTTTTGCAAATGAAACTAGCATCGCCGTAACAGGTGGTAGTTTTTATAGTCCGTTGCGGGATGAAGCCATTGCGCTGAACTGCCTGATAGAAGCTGACCCGAACAATGCCCAAATACCGATAATGGCAAAGCATGTAAGCGGTATGCTGAAAAGCATTCGCTACTTCAGTACACAAGAAAATGCATTTGGATTTTTGGCCATGGGTAAATTGGCTAAAGCTGCCAACAACAGCAACGTAACCGCCAGTATAAAACTAAATGGAAAAGAGATTGGTAAAATGACCGGCAAACCTTTGCAACTAGGCGCTGGTCAGCTGAATGGACGTACGGTGCAAATCACCGCCAGCGGTAATGGAAGACTGTATTATTACTGGACGGCAGAAGGAATTGGCAGCCAGGTGAAAATGGGTGAAGAAGATAATTACATACGGGTGCGTAAGCGTTTTTATGACCGCAATGGTTTGCCTATTGCTGGCAATACTTTCCGGCAAAATGATTTAGTAATAGTAGGTATTACCTTAGAAAATGCCTACAGCACACCCGTGCAAAATATTGTGATTACTGACCTGCTACCTGCTGGTTTTGAAATCGAAAATCCCCGTACCAAGGACATCCCCGGCATGGACTGGATAAAAGATGCTGCCACACCAGAAGCCTTAGATGTTCGGGATGACCGCATTAACTTTTTCACCAGCATCGCCACTTCCGGCAAGCAAACTTTTTACTATGCCGTACGTGCCGTAAGTCCCGGCCAATACCAAATGGGACCAGTGAATGCAGATGCGATGTATAATGGCGAGTATCATAGTTTTAGTGGGGCGGGTGTGGTGCGGGTGGTGAGATAACTAAATACAGGCAACATAGGTGCAGGACTCTATTCATAAGTGTTCGAAACGTCCTATACTATGTATAAGTGCTATGTTTCTAACTTTAGGTAACTCACAAATAATCGTCGTTCAGATCCTTCCTATCGTCAGGATGACAATTTTAATTAGCAAACTTCGGGTTTGTCATCCTGACGATAGGAAGGATCTGCTGTTACACCTGTACTCATTTACTACTATGTAAAAACGCTCAACAAGGTTTCCGAACACTATGGACTCTATCTTGTGTCTATAAGAATAATTTTTATAAAAAATGAAAAATCCTGCCATCCTCAATATCTCAACTTTATCTAATGCCGACTGGTGCGATAATGACGTTGTTATCCTTCATACTTGTTTTCGCTAGCTGGAAGATTGTATTGAAGGCGAAAAGTTATTGACTGGTAATACAAACTGGGAGCATGAGGAAGCGCATAGAAGTGCTAAGCAGGAAATCGAAGCACTACATGATTGGTGGCAGGAGAGAAAAGTTGCAGATGATTCAAACCATTTTCTATCTACAGGTAACGAGCAGTATGAGAAGGATAATGAAATGCTAATCAGATTAATTAAAATAAGGCGGTATTTATGGACGTAGCAATTGAATCAACACGAATTACCTAACTTCCACTTATGAATGATACGCTTTTACAAGATAAAATCACTGCGCTGCCAGATGCTTTAAAAGTTGAAGTAGAAGACTTTATAGACTTTATATTAGCAAAGAAGGGAATCGATCCAAACATAGGCAAGCCCGTTTTTGGTAGCGGTAAAGGCATTTTTAAAATGAAGCCTGATTTCAATGAGCCATTAGAAGATTTTAATGAGTACATGTAATGCATGAACAATACTTTTTAGATATAGCTACCACCTTTTCCGCCCTAATAGACATCATCGGTGTCAACCCGTTCGTCTTTCTGCCAGATGCTATTCTGCAAACGATCTTTAAAGAAGCAGGCAAAGCCAAAAGCCCTATTCAGGTGAAAGGGTTCATCAACGATAAACCATTTACACAAAATCTGATGTACTACAAAGGGGCTTGGCGATTATACATCAACACAGCTATGCTGAAAGATTCGCCAAAAAGAATCGGTGAAATGGTAACAGTGATGGTAGTATACGACCCGATAGAAAGAACTATACCGATGCATTCAAAACTGCAAATAGCCTTAGAGCATAATACTAAAGCGAAAGCAATTTTTGATATACTGTCGCCTTCATTACAAAAAGAAATTTTACGGTATATCCATCATTTAAAAAGCAAAGAATCAATTGATAGAAACGTGGCGAAAGCCATTCAGTTTTTGTTGGGAGAAGCCAAGTTTATTGGCAGACCGCCTATTCAGCTATTAAATATTCTATCTGCCGGAAGTGCTGTTGCCTCCCAACTTTCTTCCGCTATTTCCGCTTCCAACTCCCCCGTATCCCAGCCGCAATAACCTACAAATATTTTAATATCATCGTTATCTAACAAACCGGTATCAATAGCTTCTACTGCTTCTTTAAAATTTCCACCGGCGTATAGGTTATCAGCAATTAATTTCCCTTCAGAAATAAAGATTGGTTGTCGATGAATAAAATACAAATGCTCCCCATCAACAGGGCCGCCTTTATATAATGGAAAAGCTTTGCTGGAACTAAATTCGGCTAATTCATTCAGCTTTCGTTCAAAGGGTTGATTGATGATAAATCCCATCGCACCATCCTCATTTAATTCTGTTATTAAAACAATGGTGTTAATAAAAATGGGATCATCCATTTTAGAAGTGCTTTTAATGCAGCAACCTTGCTTCAATTCCATCTTTCAAAAGTATATAGCAAATACAATTAAGAAGTGAACAGCTAAATTTTAGTAGCGTTATGGTAAAGCTTCTCCCATCATTTCTTTTCCTTTTTCTATAGCCAATTGCAAACAAGCTGCTTTCCATTCCAAATAATCTTGCTCAGCCGGGCTGTAGCGTTGCAGCTTTCGTTTGGCGGAGATCTGTTGAGCTTCCAGCCAAAGCATTTCTATTTTATCCGTAGGTTTTTTCTCCAGCAAGTAATTGCACAAAGCCTGTAGCCGCTGTGCTTGCTCGTATACTGTCTGTACTTTTTGCAGGTGGCGTTGCGCTACCGATAGTTGCAGTGCTGCTTTGTTTACGGCACGGTTCGGTATTTTGTTGGTTGTGGCAGGTGCATCTATTTGGGAATCAGTTGTATCATTCTTCCTTTCTGTTGCTTCCTGTTGAGCATCAAACAACCCTATTTCCGAAAACTTAAGCAACGCTGGAATAGGCAAACTCCGGTCACCTGTTTCCACCCTTTTTAGTAAGATCAACGAAATATCTAAATAATTGGCCAGGTCGGGTTGTGTAAGGCCATATTTCTCCCGTATTCTTTTTTCAGCAGTCATTTGTAACTTTTTTTACTTAAAACTTGCATGGTTACAAAAGTGTAACGATACAAGTGTAACTATTTATAAGTTACGATAAAATGGTTACAATTTTTTAAAATAAAAAGGTGCAACGTTTTATGCTGCGCCTTTTCATTAGCCTTATTTAGGAAAATGAACACCCGTCACTTCCTCTGCTAACTCCCAAAGCCTTTTCGCCACCGGTTCATCTAAACCGCTGGGGATAATGTCGAATCGGGTTGGGTAGCCTCGGTAGCCACCATCTTTATCGGGGCTATAGAGTTCGCCACCCTTTACATCATCCATAGTAGCAGCATACAAACTGGGCAATGCACCTTGCCATGGGTCCATCAGTTCGCCTACACGTTGCACAGCGGCAGCATAATCGGCTTCACTCATATGGCGGGAGAGTTCGGTTTTGTTAGCGCCAGGCTGTGCTGCTACAGAAAGCACAGTATCACCCAGTCTTTTAATTCTACGGTCTAGCTCAACTGCCAACAGAATGTCTGCTAGTTTACTTTGGCAATATTCCCGCATGGCATCGTACGATTGCTCAGAACGCAGGTTATCAAAATTTATCTGGCCCCGCAGATAAGCCATACTGCTCACTGTTACAACTCTTGCACCGGGTGTTGTTTTTAGCAGCGGGTACAAATAGCCAGTCAATGCAAAATGGCCGATAAAATTTACTC
>CAXTDG010000078.1:0-11691 GCA_964242675.1 uncultured Chitinophagaceae bacterium | reverse complement strand
GTGTAGGGTGCAGCAATGCCTGGTTGATGGACGTATCATTTGTAAGGATTAATGCGCCTTCACTATCATAATCCAGCCGACCTACGGGGTACACATCTTTGGGTACATCAAAAAAATCTTTAAGTGTTTTCTTATCACCTTCCGCAGAAAACTGGCAAAGTACCTGGTAGGGTTTATAGATGAGATAGTAATCAGGCATCAGTTAGCAGTGGTCAGTGATACTTTTTGAATAAGCATAAGTAGAAATAAAAGTAAGCTAGTTGAAATGAAATACTGGTCACTGACAACTGACTTCTGATAACAGTATAAAACACAAATCCCGGCTCTTGCGAAGCCGGGACTTTGTATATAGATGGGTTAGTAAGTACCAGGAATTTTAATTCCTACACAATATTAAAAAACATTTTCTCCAACAAACAAAAAATAGTTCACATTTTTTTGCACACAATTTTTATGTCGTATAAAGATTAAATTTAATTTACTTCTCAAAAAGTTTTTATAATAGCTATAAAAAACAACCTGAAGGTGTCAGGAAACGCTGATACATTTTCATAAAGTTGTTGCCTGCATTGCATCAGCGCAATTAATAAAATAATACACATCGTATTAGTACAAAATTTCAAAAAACACCAGCTTGCTTCCTGCTGTGTTGAAACACTATTTATATTGAAATAAAAATGTGAATAAACTTCATGCTAGGTTTAAAAATACAGGCTGCAACAAGAAAGAATCAGTACCTATATGCCTGTTACCTTTAGCTCGTAAAACCATTAGCAGTTATGAAATTTCCGGAAGGCACAACCGTGCAGTGGATAGCAGATTTAGTGAAGTCCCAAGTGATAGGTGATGCACAAGCAATTGTACCAGGCATCAACGAAATACACCGGGTAGAGCCTAACGATATGGTATTTGTAGATCATCCAAAATACTACGCTACCTGCCTTAATAGTGTTGCACAATTTATCATCATCAATTCATCGGATGTAGCAATACCCGAAGGCAAAACACTGCTTGTAACAGAGCAGCCATTCGAAGCATACCTCACCATTGTCAAGCATTTCCGTCCGTTCGAAAAAACAGATGAACTACACAACAGCACGGCAATTATTGGCGAAGGCACCGTGTTGATGCCCAATGTGTTTGTAGGAAAAAATGTAACCATTGGAAAAGATTGCATCATTCATCCCAACGTTACGCTGTACGACCATACCGTTATTGGTGACCGGGTAACTATTCATTCCGGTACCGTAATAGGTGCCGATGCATTTTACTACAACATCAAAAAGAACAGGGATGTATTTGCAAAAAAGATGGCAAGCTGCGGCCGGGTAGTAATTGAAGACGATGTAGAAATTGGTGCCAGCTGCACTATTGATAAAGGCGTAACCAGCGATACCCGAATTGGCCGTGGCACCAAGATGGACAACCAGATACAAATAGGCCACGATGTAGTGGTTGGAGCCAACTGCATTATTGCATCGCAGGTGGGCATTGCAGGCGCTACTACGCTTGGCAATAATGTTACGGTTTGGGGCCAGGTAGGTATTAGCAAAACGCTTACCATTGGCGATGGTGCCGTATTACAGGCGCAAAGCGGAATAGGAAACAACATTGCACCCGGCAAAATCTATTTCGGTTCACCAGCCATCCCTGCCATAGAAAAAAACCGGGAAATGATTTGGGTAAAACGCATTCCTGAATTATGGAAAAAAGTAATGGGCAACGAGAAATTATAGAAGCATTTGGGCGCCTCCCATTGCGCCTGCATCATTCATTACAGTCCGACTTTGTGTCTTTACGAAGCTGGGTGCCAATCGAACATTCATCCTGTGGCGCAAAGGGCCGGGCTGTCGGTAGTAGTCCTCGGCGGCGTGGCAACTGCACTCGTTCCTTCAATTATTCATCCGCCGCCTGTGGGCTACTACTCCCCATCCCTGGCGCACCTCTGTGCAGCAGTGTTTCTATAAACCTATAAGGTCTATTTTGAGTTACAAAAATTTTAAAGTCCGAAAAAGACCTTATAGGTTTTGTCATCCACGGGTTTGCTGCAAAAACACCAGTTTCGCCTGCTGATAACCGATCCATAAAAGCATAGCAAACAAAACCGTAACGCCCCATGTTTGCGGGTGCTGCCAGGGCTGCAAAATCCGGCTACCAACTGCCACAACCAGGTCAAGCGGATTGGTAATAACGTCCCAGCTATTGAACCGTAGCACCCTGCCCAAATAAATACCAAAGCCGCTTAGCAACATTACACCCGTAATAAAAATGCGGGAAGAGATAAACGTTATTTTCTGCCGCCATACAATCTCCATTTGCAGCAGCGAAACATACCCGATCCACAAGCCGGTAGCACCAGCGCAAAATAGCATAGCAAGGTCGTACCACTTCGGTATGCCACGCCCTTTAGAAAGGTGTAGCAAATCGGTAATTACGTACGGCGCATTCGGAAAAAATAAGAGCCATGTAGCAAACAGTATCCACCATTTACCCTGATGCAAAAGGCTGATTTGCTTTGCAGACGTATTGGCTATTAAGTACTGGCTAATGCAATAAGGAATAAATGCTAAGAACAAATTCCAAAGCAGGAATAAGTAGAAGTGCGACCCCGTGTGATACCAGCGAAATATCAATAGTAAAACGACTAATGCGATACCGCTTCCAAACTGGAATAATACTTTACGATTATGCATACGAGTGAATGAATTGAAGAAGGCGAGGTATAAATATAATACAGCCAATGATTGCACTTATCACCGCTGCTAGCAGCACTGCACCAGCAGCAGCATCCTTTACCCATTTTATTTGTGGGTGCCACTGCGGGTGCACATGGTCGGCCAGTTTTTCTATCACAGAATTAATCATTTCTAAGCTCAGTACCAGCGCTATGCACAGCAGCAGGAACATCCATTCTATCCGGCTGATACGAAATACAAACCCAGCTATTACGGCCAGTATTGCAATGGTCGCTTGAATTTGCCCGTTTTGCTCTGTCTTGAAGAATAACCGCCAGCCATTAAGGGCAAAACCAAATCTTTGAATGAGTTTCTTCATGCAACTTGTAATGTAAGCACAATCGTAATGACTAATAGTAGCGAAACGGTTACAATCTCGGTTGACTAATCTATAAAAAAAATAAACCGGCTGCCCTGGGCAGCCGGTAACCAATATAGTAATAGAAAAGGGCTAAAGAAAATCCATAGCCAAAGCGAAACTGGTACATACGATAGGCAGTATCAGCCAGAACCACTGCCCATACGGCGACATCATCAATAGTATCATCGCTATCAGCGATATAAAGAAGTAAGCCCAGTATTTAGCAGCGTTGCCCTTTACCCTTTCCATTTGTAATTTTTCGTTTTAACCCAACAAATATAGGCCCGCACCTTAAATAGTTATTCATTTTCCTTTCTATTCTCTGCACTATTGCCAGGTGGTGTGTCTTGTCTTGGCGGGGGAGGACCATCATTGTTACGGCCTTGTGGTGGTCGCTGGTTTCTATTGTCCGGCCCCTGCCTGTTTGGCTGCGGCGGACGATTATTGCCACCCTGAGGTGGACGGTTTTGTTGTGGTGGTCTGTTCGGCTGATCGGGCCGTTGTGTTGGCCGGTTAGCGTTAGGTTGTGGTTTGGGTGGACGCTGGTTGTTAGAAGTGGGTTGATTGCCATCCATAGGCTGCTTTTGCTGTGGTCCACGCTGCTGTGCTGCAGGGTTGTTAGCTTGTAGCGATGATCCCTTGCCTTGCATTTGCGGCGGCCGGGGTGGCTGCTGCGGCCGGGTAGGTTGGTTGGCCTGGTTGGGCTTTTGTGGCGGAGCTGGCCGGTTTTGCGGGGGCTGATTTCTGCCCTGCGGCGGTGCTCCTTCCGGGCGGCGACCTTGCGGCGGCGCATTTTGTGGACCCCGCTGATTTCTATTATCAGGTGGCGGCGGACCCTGGCGCTGCTTCTTTTTATCGAGGCTACGCAGACTTATCTGGCCTACTACATCTACAAATTCCGGTTCTTTTTCTATTGCTTTGCTACTTACCAATTCCACTGGTTGTAGTTCTTCCACAGCCGTTCCTTGCTGGTTTAGCTGTTTTATTTCTACTACCCGTTTTATAGAAAGCGGGTACTGCTTGCTGCTGTCAGGTAGGGTATACCACATCAGGTTTTTGAAAATGTCTTTCTTCACCAAGAACGCCTTGCCACGGGTCGTCATTAGTTCATCGGCATTGTTGGGAAATGCCTGCAAGGCATCTAGGTAAGTATCTAACTCGTAGTTGAGACAGCATTTGAGGCGACCACATTGGCCACTCAGCTTTGTTTGGTTGATGCTGAGATTTTGATAACGGGCAGCACCAGTATTAACGCTTTTGAAATCGGTGAGCCAGGTGCTACAGCACAGTTCCCGGCCACAGCTACCAATGCCACCAACCTTACCTGCTTCCTGCCGGGCACCAATTTGCCGCATTTCTACCTTTACCTTAAACTCACCGGCATATACTCGTATCAGTTCCCGAAAGTCCACCCGATCTTCAGCTGTATAAAAGAAAGTAGCTTTTTTGCCATCAGCCTGAATTTCTACCTCTGCAATTTTCATTTGCAGGCCAATCTGGCGGGCAGCAGCACGGCTGCGGATCAGTATTTCCCTTTCCCGGGCTTTATTTTCCTTCCATTTATTGATTTCTACCTCCCCTGCCCGGCGTAGAATTTTCTTCATGTCCGGCGCAAACTCGGGAACTCCTTTTTTCTTTAATTGCAGGCGTACCAGTTCTCCTTTCAGGCTTACCTCACCAACATCGTACCCGGCGGTGCCTTCCACCGTCACTAGTTCGCCGGTTTCATAATATTGCAAAGAAGGGTTTCGATAAAATTCTTTCCGGCTTCCCTGGTTAAAACTAATTTCTACTACCCGGCAACTGCCTGCGGGGTCGGCAAACGGCAGGTTTTGCAACCAGTCGTGCACATTCATACGGTTACAACTGCCGGTGCTGCAACTACCATGGCTTTGGCACCCGCCCGGTTTGCTCGTACCACAACTTCCACAACCCATTTTATATGTAAGAATTAAATAGTAAAAAATAAAAAGACCACAGACGACGACAACAGACCACGGATAAAAGTGGTGCAAGCATCTTTACTGTACAGCATTATCAATTGATTGCTAGTTTGCCAAAATTATCGTTTTCTCCAACACTATGCTTCGGAGCTTTAAGGTGAGGGCTTGAAATAACATTTTGCCATTGGCATTTCGCTCAATGTAGTAAGTGGCCATTTCCAGTTCTTTCACCAAGGCTTCCTGCTGGCGTACGTTGGCTATTTTATTGAGCCTGCCGGCAAAATCCATTTCAGCATCGGGCAAAGAAATGTGCTGTGAACCTAAGATGCGTACCCGCAAGCTGTATTCTAGCAGCCTAACGAAATACTTGAGGAAGTTCTTTTGCTTTTCCCGGCCCAGATCGTTCATCTCCAGCACCCAATCCCATTGCATTTTGGGTGTACCTTTTATAGCAGCGTTGAGCCACTGGCGTAGCAGGCTCAGCCAATCTTCCTCATTATTTTGCAAAAGCTGTAGCGCTTCCCGGTAATTGCCGCCGCTAATGAGGGCTATCTGCCGAGCCTTTTCAGGCAAAACCGATTTATTGATGAGTGCATGTTCTATATCAGAATCTTCTGGTTGAGGAACTCTGATAACTTGACAGCGGCTGAGGATGGTAGGCAAAATGCTTTCTTCGCTTTCGGCAGCCAGCAGGAATAAAGTGTCTGGTGGTGGTTCTTCTATCAGCTTCAGCAGCTTATTGCCTTCTTTGCCTAAAAACTCCGGCATCCATAGTACCAATATCTTCCAGGGGCTTTCAAAACTTTTCAGGCTCAGCTTGCGGATGATGTCGTTGCACTCGTCGGCGCTGATATTGCCTTGTTTATTTTCGGCACCAATAAACTGCAGCCAGTCGTACACATTGCCATAAGGCATTAGTTTTATAAACTCCCGGAACTCGGTAATCCAGTCGTTGCTCAGCGTTTTCTTTTTCCGCTTATCATCATTGATACTGGGGAAGCAAAAATGAATATCGGGATGAATCATGCCTTTTACCTTGGCGGCCACCGCTTCCCGATCAGCCTGGGTAGCATCTTCGCCTCTGGTAACCATATGCGATGCAAAAGCAAGTGCCAGGGGCAAAACGCCGCTGCCTTCCTTACCGGTGAGTAGAATAGCATGGCTCAGCCGGTTGTGCTGCAACATGCCAGTGAGTTGTTCTTTTATATCGAGAAGACCAATAACGTCGTTGAATAACATGGGCTGCAAAGAAACGGAAGGGGGAATGGAAAATCCTTAGCCATAAATTTCTTTTAATGGAAACTGTATGCCTAGTGAAGGAAATGAGATAATATCATCCGGCTTTTCAAGGATTTGTTCCTGCCATTTGCCATCAGTTGCTTTATAATACAGGCAAGCATAGCTGTTTGGGAAACAAACTACCAGGTAGTATTGTAATGAGAGAATGCTGGTGTAATCCAAATATTTCTGAAACACATTGCGTTCAAAGGTTGCATCCGAACTTACTTCTATAATTAGCTCCGGGTTGTACTTCGTGTACCTATTTAGGCTGGTACGAGGCTCACGGGTAATAAAAACGTCGGGGTAATAAAATTTAGGCGCTGTTGGAATAGCAATGCGGAGCGAATGGGAATAAACCGTATAACTACTATTTTTTAGTGCATTATACAGGAGAAAAATACAGGCACTAACTATTTCATTCTCTGTATCCATTTCATCCGGTACCCGAAACAGATAACCATTATTATAATCGTGTCGGCCTTCACAGCTGAGCTGATGTTCAAAGTATACTTCTTCACTCATCCATTGCTCATTGGCTGCTTGTATCATTATCTGTAAATGATTGAAAGAGGTAGTTCAGTTTGTAATAAAGGCAAAGGAATAACATCCGTCTTTTCGCTATAAGCATCAGCTTCCCATTCACCATTTTCACCTTTTGAATGAACAGTGATATAAGTTCTTTCGGGGTCGATGATGAGGTAGTATTTTAGAGAGGGGATTTTGATGTAATCCAGGTATTTATCAACCGTATCCCGAATACGGGAAGTTTTGGAAATGACCTCTACTATCAGCTCTGGTTCGTATTGTATGTAACGGGTTTTTTCGGTTATGGGTTCTCGGGTGATAAACCAATCCGGATAGTAAAAACGCTTCTCATTAGGAATGGCAATTTTTACACTTTGGTAGTAGACGGTGTATCCCTTTTCGCTCAATATTGGAAAAAGATAAAGGGATAAGAATAAAGTGATATTGTTGTTGATTGCTTGTTCGCCTGCCATTTCTATAATTTGACCGTCAATGAATTCGTGTCGTTCTTCTGCTTGTAGCTCGTACTGCATGTACTCTTCTACGCTCATGATCCTTTCCTGGATGGCTGTCATACGCTTACCGTTTTTCTTCTCTCAAATATAAATCTTTTGCCTGTTTGAAGATGTTGAATAAGGAAAGCACTGCTCAAAAACTTGCGTGAGGGATAGCAGGCAGTACCCCGCAAAGCGGCGGATGACTGGTGGAGTTAGCGGAGCTAAGAAGATGAAACGCCGCTGCGGAGTACAGCCGGATAGCCCGGCCCCTTGCGTAGCTTGGGGACACGCCATTATCAAAGTCAAAAGGTAAAAAATAAAAAAGGTGGCAACTCATTAGAGTTGCCACCGCTCAACCGTTTTCAATAGCACGGTTCTATTTTTATTTAAACCTACACCGGGCAGTTTTCGTGGTAGTTGATGAGTTCAATAGGTGTTCGCTCCATTTCGTAGCCCACGTAGTTCGCCTCTATATCGTTCAGTACGGCTTCTATTTCGGCTACCTCTTTAATGGTTACCAGCTTGTTGCGGTACTCTTTGATGTTGGGCAGGCCTTTGAGGTAATTGCTGTAGTGGCGGCGCATTTCGTTGATGCCTACCACCGGGCCTTTCCAGGCTACACTTTGTCGAAGGTGCTTTTTGCACACGGCCACCCGCTCCTCCACGGTGGGTGAGGGTAGCGTTTCGCCGGTGGCCAGGTAGTGCTTCATTTCCCGGAAAATCCAGGGATAGCCGATGGCGGCACGGCCAATCATGATGCCATCTACGCCGTAACGGTTTTTGTATTCCAGGGCTTTTTGCGGGCTGTCGATATCGCCGTTTCCAAAAATAGGAATCTGGATGCGGGGGTTGTTTTTTACCTTGCCGATCAGTGTCCAGTCGGCTTCACCTTTGTACATCTGGCAACGGGTGCGGCCGTGGATGGCCAGTGCCTGAATGCCCACATCCTGCAGGCGTTCGGCTACTTCCTCAATGTTTTTGGTACTATCGTCCCAGCCGAGGCGGGTTTTTACTGTTACTGGAATTTTGATAGCATCTACCACAGCCTTGGTGAGGCGAACCATCAAGTCAATATCTTTTAGCACCCCGGCACCGGCACCCCGGCAGGCTACTTTTTTTACCGGGCAGCCGAAGTTGATGTCCAGCAGATCAGGATTGGTGACTTCAGCAATTTTGGCGGCCATGCTCAAACTTTCTTCATCGCCCCCAAAAATCTGGATACCAACGGGGCGTTCTTCTTCAAAAATGTCCAGCTTGCGGCGGCTTTTAATGGCATCCCTTATCAGGCCTTCGCTGCTGATGAACTCGGTGTACATCAGGTCGGCCCCATTTTCCTTGCATACAATACGGAAGGGCGGATCGCTAACATCTTCCATAGGTGCCAGCAATAATGGAAATTCGGGAAGAGAGAGTTGTTGGAGTAAGTTCATAGTTTTAAAAGTTCACTCGTTGGAAAACAGCCGTTTAAAGTCTAAGGTTTAAAGTTTAAGGTTCTGCGGTTCGGTTTTTAGTTTATTGTTTACAGGTTCACTCGTTCACAGGTTGGATGAATCGGTTAAAATTCTATGTTTCGAGCGTAGTTGGTTATCAATTTTTCATTGTTCACTATTCATTGTTCATTACAATATCATTCACCACCGCCTTTCACTATTTTCGGGCAAAATTAGTTCAATTCACTTTTTTACCATTCAATGAAGCAGGCATATAGTAAGGGGATAAGCGGTTGGGGGCAGTTTGGAATATTGATAGGAATGGTGGGGGCCGGGTTTATAATAGGCGGCATTGCCTCTGTAGTTGTTTGGATGGCTATGACCCATACCGGCATCATGAGCATGCCTACTGAAATGCTGAAGCCACAAAACTATAACGCTTTGCTGGCAGTACAAGTTGTTCCTACCATCATTGCTTTCTTTTTACCTGCCTGGATATACGCTAAACTTTGTTACCAAAAAGGGTGGACATTCTTAGGATTTACCGGACAAATAAATGCGCAGCAACTAGCCGCCGTTTGCCTGCTGGCACTTTGCACGCTGCCTCTCATTGCCGGGCTAAGCGAAATTAATAAAGCCATCCCCCTGCCACACAACCTGCGACTGAAGTTTGATGCGGCTGAGAAAAGCTATGCCGAGCAGGTAACACAAATAGCACAGGTAAAAACCTGGGGCCAGTATTTTGTATCGCTGTTGGTAATAGCGGTGCTACCCGCCATTGTAGAGGAAACGCTATTTAGGGGAGCCTTGCAAAACCTGCTGACCCGCTGGACAAAGCTACCAGCACTGGCTATTGTGATTACCAGTATTTTATTTAGCGCCATTCACCTAAGCTGGTATGGTTTCTTGCCCCGTATGGTGCTGGGCATGTTGCTTGGTATCCTTTTTTACTACGGACAAAGCATCTGGCTCAATATTCTGGCGCATTTTATTAACAACGCCTTAGCGGTTACCTCGCTGTTTGTAACGTATCGGCAGCATCAAAAAGTAGATGTAAATGCAGAAGAACATTTTCCTGTTTGGGCTACCATTATTTCACTGATATTTATAGCCGGGCTGGTTACTTGGTTCATCCGTAGCAGCCCACCACCCAACAATTCTGCCGACGATTTTTCATTTGATACCCGCAACCCTTTTGCCAGCCAAAACTATGTGGAATAAACTGCTTCGCCCTTTTCTGCCTGTAAAAACAACCGCTGCCCAAACACAACCTTACCAATGGGCACTGCTTTGCGCTACCAGCCAATACGTGCAGGCCGCTATGGTAGAAGGCAAATTGCAGGAAAATGGCATCCCCGTGCAGGTGCTAAACAAGCAAGACAGCATGTACCCGGTACTGGGCGAAATGGAACTATACGTACCGGTGCACCTGCGGGAATTGGCTATCTCGGTGATGAATGAGGCGTTGCGAAATTAGGCAGCCGTTTAAAGTTTAAGGTTTAAAGTTCTGCTGCACTGGAATTGCTGGTTTTTTCTCTTGCTTCGGTTCATGTCTCACAGACTGGAATAAACGCAATTGCCACTTCCCCGGTTTTTACATCACGGGTGGCATTCTTTTTACCGTTTTCTTTTTGAGCCAGGCAGTTGAATACGCATGGAGCTTTTACGGCGATGGCACCGTTCGAGTGTTATGCTACTATTTGGCTTTACTAATGCGAAGAAGCCAGCGATCCTTTTACGCTGTGCCCTTTGTGAGAAACAGCTCATTTGCTCTCCTGACAACTGACTTCTGACCACTGACAACTACTTTGTTACCTTTGCCCTTCATCCCGCTGAAAAGCGGCTAAACACAACCACATGGCAAAATCGTTTGATAAGTTTATCAACAAGCCGGCAAAAGGGGCCAAAGTAAAAGAAGCCATTCGCCAGGAAAAAAAGGCCGCCGTAAAAGAACGGCGGGAAGCCATCGAAAAACATTTCGAAGAAAAACGCCAGCAGAAGCAGGCCATGTACGAAGCCAGGCAACAACAAGGTACCGGCCCTCGCAAGCCAACGCCCCGCAACCCTGAAAAAAATAAGTCAACTGGCCCACGGGGCAAAAGTGGCGGTAGTAAAGTAGGTAAAAAATGGGATAAGCCAACCCGATCCCAAGCGCCCAGGGAAGAAAAACCATTTCAGAACGCTACCCACAAGCCAGAAGAAAATCGTAGGCCAGTAGCAAATCGGAACCAACCTGCTGCTACCAATCGCAAGCCACCTATAGCTATCAAAAAGGCCGCTCCCACCAGCAATCCCGAAGAACAACGGGCTGCCCGGCCAGCTGCTAAAAGCACTTTTACAAAAAATGCTGATAGTAAACCTTCTCCTAAACCTGCTTCCGATAAATCAGCTTTTGCAAAACCAACCTTCGAAAAGCAAGCTTTTGCTTCCAAAACAGATAGAAAAGTACCTACTGCCAGTGATGCTAAAAGGCCTGATTTCAAGAAAGTAAAAGCATCAGCACCCAGAGATTCAAAACCTGCAAAACCTGCAAAACCAACTAGCGCCAATACGGCCCCGGTCATCAGAGGAGTAGAGGCCACTGACTCTATGCCACTAAATAAATTTCTGGCCCATGCAGGCATTTGCAGCCGACGGGATGCAGCCGATAAAGTGCGGCAAGGCTTAGCTAGCGTAAACGGAGAAGTAATAACCGAACCAGCCTTTAAAGTGAGCGATACCGATGTGGTAACTTACGAAGGCAATAAGGTGAAACGTAGCAATAACCTCGTATATATTTTACTCAACAAACCGAAGGACACTATTACCACCGCCGAAGATCCACAGGGTCGCAAAACAGTGATGGACATCATTCGTCCGGCTACGCAGGAAAGGGTGTATCCGGTGGGTCGGCTAGACCGCAACACCAGCGGTGTACTG
>CAXTDG010000077.1:0-11722 GCA_964242675.1 uncultured Chitinophagaceae bacterium | reverse complement strand
CCGACAATGGTTTTTGGGACACTTTCCGGGGCGAACTGCCCTGGCAATTGCTATTACATCCCACTCGTCATGGCCGCTACATGCAGGCCTTGCTGGATGCACAAAAACAATTTGGATGGTTGCCAGCCTGGTCGTTCCCTGGCGAAACGGGTGGTATGTTGGGCAACCATAGCTTATCTATTTTGGGGGATGCCTGGGTAAAAGGCATTCGCAATTTCGATCCCGCAGCCGCATTGGAAGCTTGCTGGCACGAAGCGACCAATAAAGGCCCGCTTGGCGGTGCTAATGGCCGTGCTGGCTGGAAGGATTATTGGCAATTGGGCTACGTCGGCTATACTCATAACAGCGGCTCTACCGGCCAAACGCTGGAGTATGCATACGATGATTTTTGTGCCTATCAAATGGCAAAGCAAAGTGGCAATACTTTTTACCAAAAGTTGTTTAGCAAAAGCATGTACAATTACCGCAATGTGTATGATTCAGTTACCGGCTTTATGCGGGGCCGCACTGCTGATGGAAAATGGCTTCCCGATTTCGACCCGGTAGAGTGGGGTGGACCCTATACTGAAGGCAACGCCTGGCATTGGACCTGGTCCGTTTTTCATGATGTGCAGGGCCTGATAAACCTGATGGGTGGCGATGGCAATTTCATCAAAAAAATGGATTCTGTTTTCACCGTTCCCAACACCGTAAAGCCTGGTACGTATGGCGGCATGATACACGAAATGACGGAAATGGTGCAGGCCAACATGGGCCAGTATGCACATGGCAATCAGCCCATCCAGCACATGATTTATTTGTACGATTATGCCCGCCAACCGTGGAAGGCGCAACAACATGCAAGAGAGGTAATGAGTAAGCTATATAACGGCACGGCAAAGGCTTTTCCAGGAGATGAAGACCAGGGCCAAACCTCTTCTTGGTACGTAATGAGTGCTTTAGGTTTTTACACCGTTTGCCCTGGTACTGACCAATACATAATTGGCAGCCCGGTTTTTCAAAAAGCCACTATTACTATGGAAGATGGAAAGAAATTCGTGATAGAAGCTGCTAACAACAATGCAGCTAATATTTACATCCAATCGGCAACGCTGAACGGTAAGCCTTTTACCCGCAATTATTTTACTCACAGCGAAATTACCAGCGGCGGTACACTGCATTTTGAAATGGGTCCGCAGCCTAATATGCTGCGTGGAATTGGAGATGCAGATAAGCCGTATTCATTGAGCAATGCCGAGCCGAAAGAGTAGGAGAGTGAGGCGAAAAAAAAAGGCATAACATAACAGTTAATTATTACCAATAAAACAAATGGTTACTAAAGAAAAATACACTTTCGTCTTAGCGCTTACGTTGCTGATTTCCGCAGCTGTGTCAGCCCAAAATAGCAAGCCCAATTACGCCGACATGGTGAACGCTACCATTGGCTCTAAAGGGAAAGGTTTTGGCGAAAGCGAACTGTATCTGGAGGCAGGCTACACGTTTCCAGGAGCTATGTACCCATTTGGAATGGTACAATTTACCACTACTTTTTTTAAAGAAAACAAGGGCTTTGTCGTAAACCAATTGAGCGGTGCCGGTTGTCCGCACATGGGCAACTTTCCAACAGTGCCAATGGTGGGTACGTTACAAACTTCGCCTAAAGATATGCTGGCTGTAAAACTTGAAACGAAGCTAAAAAAGTCGGTTGCTGGTTATTACGCTGCCTCGGTTGCAGGAGATATTAATTGTGAATTGAGCGTTACTAAACGCACTGGTATGGCCCGTTTTATTTTTCCTGCTAATAGCGCAAAAGGTACGGTGGTTATTGGTTCTGGCGTGAACGCCACGACGGTATCAGAAGCCAGCATAAAAATTACAGGTAACAACAGTTGCGAAGGCTATGCAGATGGTGGAAATTTTTGCGGAATTGCTACACCATACAAAGTGTATTTCGTAGCAGAATTTGATGAGAAAGCTACTACCATTGGTACTTGGGAAGGAGACAAATTAACCGATGGCAGCACTGCTGCAACCGGTGCTAATTCTGGTGCCTATTTCACCTTTGATGCAGTGGGCGACAAGCCGGTTCAGTACAAGTTTGCTATTAGCTATGTATCTATTAAAAATGCCAGGGAAAACTTAGAAGCAGAGAATAAAACTTGGGATTTTGATGCTGTAAAAAGCGACGCACAAACCGCATGGAATAACTATTTAGGTAAAATAGAAGTAAGTGGCGGCAGTGCCGATGCAATGGCGCAATTCTATTCGCATCTCTATCATGTGTTGGCTCATCCATCGCTGTTTAGTGATGTAAATGGTCAGTACTTAGGTTCGGATAATGCGGTACACCAAACCGAAGCGGCTCATGATTTTTATACCGGCTTCAGCAACTGGGATACTTACCGTACGCAGATACAATTGATGGCCTTATTGGCACCTAAACAAACCAGTGATGTTATCCGTTCAACGCTCACGTTTGCACAGCAATCCGGCGGCGGTTTTCCCCGCTGGGTAATGACCAATATTGAAACTGGCATTATGCAGGGGGACCCTACTGCAATTGTAGTGGCAAATGCTTATACGTTTGGTGCAAAAGATTTTAATACGAAGCAAGCGTTGGAAATTATGCGGCGAGGTGCAGAGCAACTTGGCACTAAATCACAAAAGGAAGAAACACGTCCGCACCTGCAACAGTATATCGATAAAGGTTATATGAATGCCTCCATGCAATTGGAATACACTTCCGCTGATTTTGCCATTGGGCAATTCGCCTTGCAATCCATGCAGGATAAGGGTTTGTATCAAAAATATTTACAACGTTCACAATCCTGGAAAAACCTATTTGACCCTACCACCAACTGGCTGCGAAGCCGCAACCCGGACGGTTCCTGGAAAAGGCAGGACGAAGATTGGCGGGAAGCCAATTACCAAAATTACTTCTGGATGATACCCTATAATTTGAAAGATTTAATTGATACCATCGGCGGAAAAAAATATGCAGAACAACGGCTCGATACTTTTTTTAGAAAGCTAAATGCCAACTACGGTCAGCCCTGGTTTGCTGCGGGTAACGAACCTGATTTCCAGGTGCCTTGGACGTATAACTGGACGGGTCAGCCGTACAAAACACAAGCCTTGGTACAACGCATTTTAAAAGAACAATACAGCAATAAAGCGAGTGGTTTACCTGGTAACGACGACCTTGGTGCTATGGGTGGTTTTTATGTTTTTGCTTCCATCGGCTTATTTCCAATGATGCCGGGCTATGCTGGTTTTTCTATCAGCACACCTGTGTTTCAAAGTATAAAAATGCACCTGGCAAACGGAAAAGAAATCAGCATCACCGGTGGCAGCGAAAGCAGGCCTTACATCACCGCTATGAAGCTGAATGGCAAACCTTATAACAGCACTTGGCTTGATTGGAAACAACTGAGTAATGGTGCCACCATTACTTACAAAACTGCTGCTACACCCAATAAAACCTGGGGTACAGCAGTAGCACCGCCTTCATTCAAGTAAGGTAAAAATTCCAGCTAATATTTCTCTTTTCTGCTACTTGAAACCATTAATCTGTTTTCTGAAAAAACGGCTGTAAGGCAATTCAAGCCCAATCGTTTTCATCAACTGAAATGCCTCTTTACAAACTGTCGAAAAATCAAATGAATCGAACTAAATTCATCATCTCCATTTTTATTTTATCTCTGTTTATTAGCCATGGGTTTGCACAAACAATGGTTGTAGATACGTTGGGTAATGTGCAGAGCATCAAAAAAGAAGCAAACTATTTGGTGATTAAAACACAAGGGGCAACGGCCCATGTTTCGGTTTACTCGCCTTCCGTTATTCGCATCAATATTAGCCGCAAACCAGAAGTGTCTGGTTTGGAATACGCTGTTATTAAAAGTCCGGTTGATTTTAATTACAATGATGATAATAAAAAAATAGTGGTACAAACGGCGCAGGTAAAACTAGTCATCAATAAGGCTCCTTTGCGTTTCTATTTTTATACAGCAGATGGCAAACCTTTGAGCGGCGATTACCCATTAATAGGAACAACCTGGCAAAATGCACAGGTTAATAATTATCGTACTTTATATGCAGGTGAACGATTTATTGGGCTGGGAGAAAAAACAGGAAACCTTGACCGGCACGGACAAACTTATGTGAACTGGAATACCGATGCTGGTAACAACGGCCCATATACCGATCCGCTTTATAAAACGTATCCCTTTTTTATTGGCCTGCACGATGGACTTACCTACGGTATCTTTTTCGATAATACTAACAAAAGTTATTTTGATTTTGGTGCTCCAACCGATGATAAAATTATTTCTTTTGGTGCCGATGGCGGCGATATCAATTACTACTTTTTCAGCGGTCAAAATATATCTGGTATTATTAAAGATTACTCCTGGCTTACCGGCCGTATGGAAATGCCACCCTTGTGGAGCCTGGGTTATCAGCAATGCCGCTATAGCTACGGCACCGAAAAAGAATTGCTGGAAGTAGCGCAAACATTTAGAAAGCACCAGATTCCAGCCGATGTTGTGTACTGCGATATCGACTATATGGACGGCTACAAAATTTTTACCTGGAACAAGAATAATTTCCCCGATCCTAAGGGTATGATTGACCAGTTAAAAGCAATGAATTTTCACCTTGTAAATATCGTTGACCCCGGCATTAAAGTAGATAGCAGTTACGATAAGTACAGAGAAGGATTAGCCAGCCATTATTTTGGTACTTACCCCAATGGCACGCCCTATACAGGTGCTGCCTGGCCTGGTAGAGTTCACTTTCCAAACTTTACCGATTCGGGGGTACGCAGTTGGTGGGGCAAATCATTTACCGTACTTACTAAACCCGGCGTCGAGGGTTTTTGGAACGATATGAATGAGCCATCTTCATGGGGGCAGGCCATTCCGCCTATTGTTCAGTTTGGCAAATATGGATACCCCGAAGTGAAGAATATATACGGGATGCAAATGGCACGTGCTACGTACGAAGGCACAAAGCAATTACTCGGTAATAAACGACCCTTTGTGCTCACCCGTGCTGCCTATGCTGGCACACAGCGCTACTCTGCAGTGTGGACGGGCGACAATGCCCCTTACGATGAACACATGTTGCTTGGGCAAAGATTAGTGAACACGCTGGGCCTTGCAGGTACAGCATTTGTGGGTGTAGATATCGGCGGCTTTAGTGGCATGATAACCACTGAATTAATGGTACCTTGGAACTCGCTGGGCGTATATACACCTATGTTTAGAAATCATTCTTCGGTAGGCACGGAGTACCGGGAGCCGTGGCGCTTTGGAAAGCAGAATGAAGAAATCATCAAAAAAGGTATTGAAGAACGCTACCGGTTGCTGCCGTATTTATACGCTGCTTTTTATGAGGCACATACTACTGGCATGCCGGTTGCCCGTTCGCTGGCTATTAACTACACAAACGATAGCAAAATTTACGATACCAAATATCAAAATCAGTTTCTGTTTGGCGATAATATATTAGTTGCTCCGGTAATAAGCAAAGCTGATGTGGCTGATGTTTATTTGCCGGAAGGGCAATGGTATAAAGCCAGTACAGAAGAATTATATACTGGTCAAAAAAACTATACGGTAAAGGCCCCACTTACTGACTTACCGGTGTTCATTAAAGCTGGTGCCATCATCCCCAAGCAGCATGTAATACAGAGTACGAATGAACCAGGAGATGGTGTGCTGGAACTGCATATCTGGAACGGTAACCAGGGTAGCATTTACACTTATTATGAGGACGATGGGCAAACGTACAACTACGAACACGGCGCATTTTACACACGTACCATTCGTTTTGATCCTGCTAAAAAAACGGTTGTGCTAAATGCAGTTACGGGTAGCTTCTCATCAAAATATACTACCATACAACTGGTTATGCATGGCTTCAATAACCTGGATGTGCTAAAGGTGAACGGTAAAAAAATTACGGGTAAAATTTTCAGCAACAGCAAGGCACCCATCACAGTCACTTATTGAAAAACCAGAAGTTAATATCAACGCATTTGTTTCCATAATCCAGTAATGCCGTCGTTTTTTTCTACATTACTCCCTTATTAGTCTAACGATTAAATGCTAAGCCATGTTGAAAACGATTATACCCTTTGCTGCTATCATTTTATTGGGTAGTAGCGCTATTGCTCAAACGAATTCTTTACCATCTTGGGCACTTGGGTCTTTTGTTCGCCCACAAGGCGTAAACCCTGTTATTTCCCCCGACACTTCCACCTTTATTGATCCCGTTACTGGCAAGCGGGTAGACTGGGAATCGAACGATACTTTCAACCCAGCCGCTACGGTAAAGGATGGAAAGATATATGTGCTGTACCGGGCGGAAGACAAAAGCGGAACTGGCATTGGTGGCCGCACTTCCCGAATTGGCCTGGCCGAAACCACTAACGGCACTACGATGAAACGTCGCAGTTCACCAGTGCTGTTTCCAGCTAAAGATGCTCAATTGGTAAACGAAAAAGGTGGTGGTTGCGAAGACCCAAGAGTAGCCGTAACCGCCGACGGAAACTACCTCATTTTATACACCCAATGGAATCGAAAAGTGCCACAGTTGGCTGCTGCTACTTCCCGTGATTTAATCCATTGGAAAAAGGCTGGGCCGGTGTTTGAAAAAGCGTATGGTGGACTGTTTAAAGAGATGGCCTGCAAGTCGGCTTCCATCGTTACCAAACTGGTAGGGGGCAAGCAGGTAATTACCAAAATGAATGGCAAATACTTTATGTACTGGGGTGAACTGAATGTGTATGCCGCCACCTCTACCGACCTGGTGCATTGGCAACCGCTCATCAATAAAGACAGCAGTTTGCAGATTTTATTTTCACCACGAAAAAATTATTTCGATAGTCATTTAACTGAATGCGGCCCGCCAGCAGTGATGACTGATAAAGGCATTGTGCTGATGTACAATGGCAAGAACAAAGCAGACGAAACCCGTGACTCTAACTACACCGCTAACACCTACGCCGCCGGTCAGGCTTTGTTCAGTGCAACTGATCCAACTAAGCTTATCTCCCGGTTGGATAAACCATTTTTAAAGCCCGAAGAACCATTTGAAAAAAGCGGCCAATACCCGGCAGGAACTGTGTTTATTGAAGGCCTTGTTTTTTACAAAGCCAAATGGTATTTGTACTACGGCTGTGCCGATTCAAGAGTAGCGGTTGCTATTTACGACCCTACCAAAAAAATGAATTAGGGTTTAATGGAGCGTCACTTTATTTTTTTTAGGTAACTAACAGTCTTGTTTGTTATTACTAGTACGTATGAAGAAATTCCTTTCTTTTTTATTGATAACCGTAAGCAGCCTCCAGACTTATGCAGAGCTGAAACTACCCGCTATTATTGGCGATAGCATGGTGCTACAGCAGCAAACAAAAGCACCTATTTGGGGCTGGGCAAACAAGGGTGAAAAAGTAACGGTAAAAGGTAGCTGGCCGGGTGCTACACCTGCTACTGCCACGGCTGGCAACGATGGCAAATGGATGACAAAAATTCAAACACCAATTGCAGGAGGGCCATACAATGTAACAATTACCGGCAGCGAAAAAATAACGCTGAAAGGCGTACTGATTGGCGAAGTTTGGATATGCTCTGGTCAATCGAATATGGAGATGCCGGTGGAAGGCTGGAACGGTGGCTCTATTAATAATTCCAAACAGGAAATTGCCAATGCAAATTATCCGGCTATTCGCTTGTTCACGGTGGCCCGCAATGTATCCTTTGCGCCTCAAGAAGATGTGAAAGGTAGCTGGGCAGTCTGCACACCTAAAACAGCAGCTACATTTAGCGCCACCGCTTACTTTTTTGGCAGGGAACTAGCGCAGAAATTAAAAGTGCCAATTGGACTGATTCACAGCAGTTGGGGCGGCACCGTAGCCGAAGCCTGGACAAGCAATAAAGTCTTACGTACCCTGCATGATTTCGATAAGGAACTGAACAAAGTAGATTCGGTGCAGCAATTCTCTGCTGCCGTTGCCAACAGTGATAAAGAAAATGAAGCCACCTGGCAAAAAGCATTGACTGATGAACACCTCGACTACACAACCGCAACAACGAATGATGCAGACTGGAAGACCATGCAAATGCCCAACATTTGGGAAGGTGCTGGCTACCCTCAGTTAGACGGAATTGTATGGCTAAGAAAAACAGTAAATCTGCCTGCCGATTGGGCCGGAAAAAAGTTGAAACTGGAATTCGGACCTATCGATGATTATGATGCTACTTACCTGAACGGAACGCATGTGGGCGGCTTTAAACAGGAAACTGCCTGGATGATGAACCGCAACTACGAGGTGCCTGCCGGAACGACAAAAATTGGTGAAAATATCATTGCGATACGAATTACTGACTTAGGCGGCAACGGTGGAATGACGGGGGACAAAAATGCAATGAAAATTTACCCGGCAGACGAACCTGCGAAAGCCATTACCCTCAGCGGCGATTGGAAATATAAAGTTGAATCCATTAAGCCCGTGCCAGTATTGGCTTATAATCCTAACACGCCATCGGTACTGTACAATAGCATGATTGCGCCTGTTATTCCTTTCGCCGTTAAAGGCGCTATTTGGTATCAGGGCGAATCGAACGTGGGCCGCAACAAGCAGTACGCCAGTCTTTTCCCGGCAATGATTCAGGACTGGCGTACCCGCTGGCAAAAAGGCGATTTTCCATTCTATTTTGTGCAGATTGCGCCCTTTAAATATTGGGGTGATAGCACCCAGGCGGCTGGCTTGCGGGATGCCCAGCGATACACTCTGACTGCCTCACCCAATACGGGCATGGCCGTAACGATGGACATAGGCGATGTTGGTAATATTCACCCTAGCAATAAGCAGGATGTGGGTAAACGTTTATCGCTATGGGCACTAGCTAAAACCTACCATCAAAAAGGGATTATTTACTCCGGTCCATTATATAAAAGTATGCAGGTAAATGGTAGCCAGGTGACGGTAACATTTACTAATACCGACAAGGGACTAACCACTAACGGCAAGCAACTTTCCGACTTTGAACTGGCCGGAGCAGATGGCATTTGGCACCCGGCGCAGGCCATTATACAAGGTGAAAAAGTAGTGGTAGAAAGCACAGCCGTAAGTAGCCCCAAAAATGTGCGTTATGCCTGGTATGCTGCTGCTGAAGGAACACTGTTTAATGGTGCCGGTTTACCTGCATCTTCATTTAGTTCAGAACTATTGAAGTAATTCGTTTTTAAGAAAAGAAATTCTAAAAAAGCTGGCTGAATTAATGCCAGCTTTTTTGTTGTCGTTCACTATTAGGTTATCGTTTATGGATCAGGTATCAGCCGAATTACTAATAGTGGTAATGCTGTTTGTAAGTGACTGCATTTTATGCGGCTCGCCTTTTTATCCTTATTTGTATTGATGTCATTTTCCTTCTGTGTTGTCGCCCAATCAACGGCAGCAAAAAACGCAGATAGTAAAATGCTGCAAATAGCTTCAGCACTGCAAAGCGGCATGGTGGTGCAGCAAAACAGGCCGTTGAAAATTTGGGGAATGGCACCTGCCGGAAGTATAGTGTCGGTAAAAGTAGATTGGCTAAATGGGCAAGTGCAGGTAGTGGCAGATGAAGCAGGTAAATTTATGTGTATAGTAGAGGTGCCGCCTGCAAAAAAAAATGATTTCGCCAAACATTCCATTCAACTTACAGGCTCCAACGAAATCCTTTTGTTGGATAACATTTTAATTGGCGATGTATGGTTGTGCAGCGGCCAAAGCAATATGCAGTTTGGTATGAAAGGCGTGAAGGATAGCGCTACTGAAATAGCGGCTGCTAATTACCCAAACATACGGCTGCTAAATGTTGGCCTCAATTTTAGCAACGAATTAGAAGAAAACTTTAGCGGCGAGTGGCGGGAGTGTAATCCGGCTACAGTAAAAGGTTTCAGTGCAGTGGGCTATTATTTTGGCCGTGAATTGCACCAGCAATTAAATATCCCCATTGGCCTGATTTTCTCCGGTATTGGTGCCTCTGCTGCACAGGCCTATGTGCCCAAAGAGGTGCTGCAAAATGATACGATGCTTAACCGCATTTACCTACAACCGTACTTACAAAGTGATCGATCAAAAGAGAAAATAAATGGCGGCTTTAGTTTCGAAAAAGTGATTCGTCCTTTTCTGTTGTACAACGCTATTATTCATCCGCTTACCAATCTTTCCATCAAAGGAATTTGCTGGTACCAGGGCGAAGCTAATTACAAGGAAAGGGAAAGCTATACCCACCTTACCCAAACGATGATACAAAGCTGGCGAACCGCTTTTGCACAAGGGAATTTGCCTTTTTATTACGTTCAGATAGCGCCATACAATTACGAAAAAAAAGATAGTTCTCTAGCTGATGCGGCTTATTTCAGAGAGGCCCAGCAAAATATAGATAAGCTTGATAATACCGCCATGGTTACCACAACCGATGTAGGCGAAGCACAAAACCTGCATCCAAAAAATAAAAAACCAATAGGAATTCGGCTAGCAAAAACGGCACTTAACCGTACTTATGGAATGTTAGAGGTCGCATACGAGGGGCCACAATACGACTATGCAGAATTCAGCAAAAACAAAGCAATTATTCACTTCAGAGATGAAACGGTTACTGGTGGATTAACAACAAATGATGCTACTACTCCCCGTTATTTTTTTATGGCTGGAAAAGATCAAAAATTTTATGCTGCGATGGCTACCATTGACAGAAATACAATTGTGCTTATCAACAGCAAAGTAGGACAGCCGGTTGCTATTCGGTACGCATTTACCAATTATCCGATTACCAATTTACAAAATGGTGCAGGCATTCCGGCATTGCAATTTCGTACGGACAACTGGCCGGAATAAAATCGTAAAAGGGAAGCCGAAGCAATTTTAAATTTTCCAAATCTCACAGCCGCAAACAGAACCTATTCAACATTATACAAACGTGCATAAATTGAAAAGATCAGCTTTGTTATTTTCAGTTTTATTCTTCACTATCACTTGTTTTTCTCAGGGAAAAAATGATAGTATTTATACGAATTTTAAGAACCCGCCCAATAGTGCAAAGCCACGTGTATGGTGGCATTGGATGAATGGCAACATTACCAAAGATGGAATTAGAAAAGACTTGCAATGGATGAGTCGGTCCGGCATTGGTGGCTTCCAGAATTTTGATGCTGCACTCACCACTCCACAGATAGTAAAGCAGCGACTAACCTACATGACGCCTGAATGGAAAGATGCTTTTCGATATGCTACGCAGCTGGCTGATTCATTGCAACTTGAAATGGCTATAGCAGGTTCACCGGGCTGGAGCGAAAGTGGTGGCCCCTGGGTAGAACCGAAAGATGGAATGAAGAAAGTTGTTTGGTCGCAGACCCGGGTAAGCGGTGGTGCAAACAATATCACAATTGCAGCACCGTCGGATGCAATAGGACCTTTTCAAAATGTAAAGGCCCGGCCCGGCTGGAACGAAGTTGCTTACGCTTCAAAATTGCCGCCTTACTATCAGGATATTGCCGTCATCGCTTTTAAATTGCCAGAGGCTGATAAATCGTTGAATGAGCTGAATGCAACCATCACATCGAGTGGGGGCAATTTTACCCTGTCGCAACTAACTGATGGAGACATTGCCACTACCCAATTTTTACCTACCGATACCCTCAAAGATTACTCCTGGATACAGTACAGTTTTCCGGAACCGCAAACCATAAA